>JBGTKH010000035.1:0-14732 GCA_041744735.1 Pirellulaceae bacterium
ACCACGTCATCCGAGTTGACTTGATGCATCACGCGCTCTCCAATAAAGGTCCCTCCCGACACGAAAACGGAAAGCACTACCTCTACCAAAGTTCGCGTTGCCGCGCTAGCCTAGATTGCCCAAAGTGCGCGTTGGCCGTGGCCCGGACGGTGACCCCGACGAGTTCGCGTATGGTGATCTGCCTTATGCCTGCGAGCATGCGTACAGTCAAAAGATCGAGGACTTTACGGGGCTCACGCGGGTCGTGGGCCGCTTGCCGGATTTGACGGCCGGAAAGGATCCCGCGTATTTGATCGGGCTGTTGGAGACTGCCGCCAACTTCCAGTCACGTCCTAAAGCGGACTTCGCGGCCTATCTGGGCATCACGGCGAAGGTCTGGTCCGGTTCAACCAAGGAGAGTCTGGAGAACGTATTTGGCTCGTCCAGTGAATTGCAAATGTCTCCCGCCAAAGGGCCCAATTGGAGTGCCGCATTATTGAGTCGCCGGTCGCACTTCGTAAATTGCCACGGCGCCCAGGCAGACTTTCGTTACTATGGGCAGCAAGGAAACAATTATCCTGTGGCCCACGACGCGTCGCTCGTGGAAGGAAAGATTTCCGAGGGCACAGTGGCCGCTGCCGAGTGTTGCTACGGCGCCGAGTTGTACGATCCCGCGATTGTCGGTCAGGCGGGAATGTGTAACACGTATCTTGCGAGCAAAGCATATGCCTTCATCGGCAGTTCCACGATCGCCTACGGACCGCCCGATGACAACGGCGCGGCGGATCTGATCACTCAGTACTTTTTGAAGCATGTCTTGGCCGGTGCTTCCACGGGCCGTGCCGCATTACAAGCTCGCCAGGACTTCGTGCTGCACGCGTCGATCGTGGACCCGGTGGATCTAAAGACGTTGGCTCAGTTCAGCCTGATGGGTGATCCGGCAATTCATCCGGCCGAGCGTGCTCCGGCACATTTGGTCGGTACGACGCGTCTCACGAAGGGATTGACGTCGGCCTTGCTCCAACGTGCCACCGGACTAGCATTGCGTCGCGATGCGCTGATCAAGAATGGAATGGCAATCGCCGCCGCGGCAAACGTGGCGATCGCGTCGAAAGAATTGACCGTCGCTAAAAACATCCGAACAATTCTCCAGGATGCCGCGAAGGGAGCCAGGTTGGTGAAGTTCGCCAGTTTCGCTGTGGAGAGTCAAGCCCCTCTCGCGATGCGCGGAATGAAAGCGATGGCCACGCGAGCCGCGGCACCCGCTACAATTCATCTGGCAGTGGGCCGCATGGACTCCGACGAGGCGCCCGCTCGGCAGTTGGTGGCGGTCGTGGCACGCGAGCAGGAAGGCGCGGTTTCCGTACGCCGTTTGGTGAGCAGATAGTAGCGATGCGAACTCGTGGCGAAGTAATTAAGAGTCCGACGGCTGGCGGCTCGAAGAGCGAGCGCGACGCGGTCATGCTGGCCACCAGCGGCGGCCAATACGTGTTGCGCCGCCAAGGCGGAAACCCCTTTCACGATCCAGTGTTGGAATCGCTGGTCGGAAAATCGATCGAGTGCGAAGGCACGCTGCACGGTTACACGTTCATCATGTCGAACTGGACGGAGTCGGAGAAATCATGACGTCGGCGGTTCGTTCATTCCAGTTTTCGCTTCGTGCGCTGCTGTTGGCAGTCGCCGCGATCGCTGCTTGTCTCGGTTTATTGGTTTGGGGAGGAATCGAGTCATCCCTCTGGTTGGCGATGGGCGTCATCCTGTTGTCGTGTGCCGGCGCCTTGGTTATGGCGGCCATGCAACTCGATCGCGACGTGGTTCACATGGCGGCCGTGGGAACCGTGGCGGGCTGCGGCTTGGGGCTCTGGACGGGAGATCCGGGACCCGAGATTGGTTTGGTTTTGGGGCTGATCGTCGGCGCGATGTTGGGCGACACAATCCGCGAAGTCCGCAACCGACGGTTGTCTGCCGCCACACAACAGCCGCCGCGCTGGTGGCAGCGAGCTGCCGCCGAGCCGGTCTGGATGGCACGCATCACGTGGTCCGTGGCGCTCGTGGCCGCGGCGCTGATCGTGTTGCTCGGAGGTTTCTGCATCGTCCAGCAATCGCCGCTGCTCGACGATCTGTTCAGACAATTCATGGCGGTACGTTCGGAGACTTCGTTTTTTCACTCGCTGCTACACGCTTGGTACGCAAATGCGCTGCTGCTAATCGCACTCGTCTCATGCTGGCGTGTTTGGCGCGGAGCACACAGCGCATCGTCAGCCGATCCGCTGCTGCGGCGCGTAGCCGTGCTACACTGTTTGGCGTTGCTGCTGCTAAGCGGTGGCGCCGTTTGGACGTTGTTGTGGGCGACTGCAAACGTCAGTGCCGAAACCCCCGAGGCCTTGTACCACTTTATTCTCTGGACCGTGGCCAGCCTCGTGCGCGACGCGCAGCTTTCGATCTTGCTGATCATGGTTAGCTTGCTGTTGTTGCGGCGTCATCTGGCCCGCTACGTGCGCCGCTTCGGCTGGATGACGGCACTGGGTTTTATTGGGCTGGCGGCCGTCGCGTGCGTCGCATTTCAGATGAGCTATATGCTACAGTAGCCATCTTTGCGCGTCGTTGTTTGTCGTAGGCCGGATTGCCAATCCGGCCTGATTCGCAATCCGGCGGAGATGTTGTTGCGGCCTGATCGCGTTGAGTTATCATGGAATCTCGCTGGCGACAATTTCCCTCCTTCATTCCACACCCGAAGTCATCTGTTCCGATCCTCATGCCACGACGCATATCTGGAGCGCCGACCGTACGCAGCGAGGCGTTGCTACTGTTCGCTGTTTTCGCTGCTCAGTCATTTGTGACATTGTCGTCGGCCGCGGCCGAGGATGATGACGACGAGATCCGCGCCGGTCTCGTGGGGCGGTTCACGGACGAGAACGGCCTCGAGTTTGAACGCATCGATCGCACGATCGCTTTCGACTGGGGCACGCGGCCGCCGGATCGACGGTTGGGTGAAGGCACGTTCAATGTCCGCTGGCAAGGCAAGTTGATGTCGCAAGCGCCGGGGGTGTATCAACTGTCAGCATACGTAAGCGGTCGGTTGAAAATCACGTTAAATGGAAAAGTGTTGCTCGAAGGCCGCTCGGACGAACCCGCGTGGCTAAACGGCATGCCGGTCGATTTGCCGTTTGGTTATCACGCGTTGGACATCGAATATCGCAAAACCAGCGACTCGGCGCGAATGGCTTTGTTTTGGTCCGGGCCGCAGTTTCAGCTTGAACCGATCGGTCCGCGGCAGTTTTATCACGAACCAGAGCAATCTCCGTCCGAGAACTTCGCGCGCGGCGAATTGCTCGTGCGGGCTCTGCGTTGTGCGGCTTGTCACTCGCTTCCCGGCGAACGAGACGCGGCCGACGCCCCGGATTTGTCGCGGCTGGCAGGCAACATTTCTCGCCAATGGCTAATCCATTGGCTCGCCGACAATGGCGGCTCGCCTGAAACTGCTGGGACAACAATCACTCGCCGCATGCCGCAATTCGATCTCTCGCGCGACGATGCCGAGTCCCTGGCGGCTTTCTTGCTGCATCAGTCAAAGCCACCGCGCAAGCGCTCGGTGCCAAAGGGCGATCGGAAACAGGGCCAGCAGCTTGTTCTGACGGTGGGATGTCTGGCTTGTCACCAACTCGGCCCACTTGGCGACAGCGGCCTGTTCGGCGGCGGAGATCTGTCGCAGATCGTGTCGAAACGTCCCGCGGAGTTCTTCTCACAGTGGCTTAGCCAGCCGAGCGAATTGAATGCCAATCACCGTATGCCGGTATTTGAACTGACAAGCAAGGAGCGCGACCATGTCGCGACATATCTCGCCACGCTCGGCAACCCACAGGACCTGGCCGGCAAGGAGGGAGTATTCGAAAATGATCCTTCGCTGGTGGCGCGTGGGCGCGAACTGTTTGTGCAGCATCGTTGTGCGGCCTGTCATCACACGGCGGAAAAACTCACGGCCGAAGCAACGGCTGACGCGCCGGAACTGAACGATCAGTCCAACTGGCAACGCGCTTGCACGATCGCCACCGAAACGAATTCGCGGCGTCCGCGGTATGTGCTCACGGCGGCGGATCAATTGGCCGTCGAGCAGTTCATCGCCGCGGTATCGCGCGTTAAAAATCCCGCCGCGCCGGCGATCGATGGAAAGTATCTGCTGGCCGAACGGAATTGTCTTGCTTGTCACGCGCGCGACACCTCGGAAGGTCTTGCGGCGAAACTCTCAGCGGTTGCGGCGGCTCACGCGGAGCTTACTGACCTCATTCCCGCCATGACGCCGCCGCCGCTGATCAGCGTGGGCGACAAACTGTATGACAAGGCACTGGCCGACGCGATTCGGCGCACGTCCGGCGTGCATCGGCCGTGGCTGGCGGTGCGGATGCCGAAGTTCAATCTGTCGGATGACGAACTTCAAGCGCTGGTGCAACATTTTGTCAGCGCCGATCGCGTTCCCGACCGGGCCGAGCAGCAAGTTGCGAGCGTCGATACGGCCACATCGAAGATTGCGGGCGCGCGTTTGGTGACAACCGATGGTTTCGGCTGCACAAGCTGCCATCAAGTCGGCCAAGTGATTCCGCCCAAGGCGCCGCTGAATGCGCGCGGGCCGGATTTGTCGATGTTGGGCACGCGCATCCGCCGCGAGTGGTTCGATCGCTGGGTACGCAACCCGGCCCGCATCGTGCCTCGCATGGAGATGCCGTCCGTGCAATTGCCCGTGCGCGGCGTGCTCGGCGAAAATCTCGACGAGCAACTCGCCGCCGTCTGGCAAGTCCTGAACCAACCCGGCTTCGAGCCCCCTAAGCCTGACGCGGTACGAGTCGTCCGCCGTTCGGGAGTTTCGGAGCGCGATGAACGTGCGGCGGTCTTAACTGACGTGCTACGCGATGGCGAATCCGCAATGGTCCGTCCGTTTTTGATTGGCCTGCCGAACCGCCACAACGTGCTGTTTGACTTGGAAAAAGACCAACTAACCGGCTGGTGGCTCGGCGACACCGCGCGGCAACGCACCGAAGGCAAGACTTGGTTCTGGGAACCCGCGGGCGTCAATTTGTTCCCCGCAGGATCTTACTTTGTAACGTCACGAGTGCAGCTTGAGCGCAACGGAAAACTGTTCACCGCGAGACCGCGAGGCCAGTTCCACAGTGAACTTGATGCATGGCAACATGTGCCAGGCGGCTTGGCCTTTGAGCAGCGGCTGTTTCTTCAGAGTAGCACGACTGGGCCTGTCCGAGACGAACCGATTACCGTCCACGTCCGCCATATCGTGACCGCAATCGCGACTCAGCAAGGCTCCGCACAATCCAGTGGCTTTCGTCATCGCATGGAGATCAGCGGGGTGCTGGCCGGCGATATGGTGAGTTGGCCGCAAACTTCGCTATTGCCGCTTACTCGCACTTCGCAGGATGTCGCACTCGATCGCGACGGAAATTCGCGCGTGACCGTTCGACCCACGCAAGGCGCGGACGTGTCCGTCATCAACAAGCACACCAAGGCAAGCGCGGAAGATGATCGGCTCGTCGTGGAGCTTGATTACTTAACCAATCTGCCTGTCGATCAATATCTGATCGACGCACCTGACGCGGCACCGCCTGAAGCTGCCGCACTCAACATCGTGCCGGGTTACGAGGCTACTCGCCTGCCGATCCCCGATGAACTGATGCCGACGGCGCTGGCGTGGCGGCCGGACGGCACGCTGGTCGTGGCTTCGTTGAAAGGGCAAGTCTGGCTGGTTCGTGACAAGGACGGTGATGGTTTGGAAGATTCGCTGCAGCCGCTGAGCGATGAACTGGCCGCGCCTTACGGTGTCGCTGCGGGTGACAACTATGTCGACGTGATAAACAAGTACGCGCTGCTGCGGCTGGTCGATGACGACGGCGATGGGCAGTCGGACCGCACGATCAACATCGCGTCGGGCTGGGGACACACAGCCGATTATCATGACTGGATTGTCGGATTGCCGCGCGATGACGCGGGCAACTACTACATTGCCGTGCCGTGCGAGCAAGATAATCGTTCAGCCGCCGCGGCGAATCTGCACGGCACGGTTTCCAGGCTCGTCCCACGTACTCCGACGACAGACGATCCGCGTCTATTCGGTATCGAACCGATTAGCCGCGGTCATCGTTTTCCGATGGGCATGGACTTCAATCGCGCGGGCGAATTGTTCGTGACCGACAACCAGGGAAACTATAATCCGTTTAACGAATTGAACCACGTGGTTAATGGCGCGCACTTCGGCTTTATCAACTCGCTGGAGCGAAAGCCTGGGTTCCATCCACCGCTGACACCGCCGGCGGTCGACATTCCGCATCCTTGGACGCGCAGTGTAAATGGCATTTGTTTCTTGGACACACCCGATGCGGTTAAGCAGCAACTCGGCCACGATCTGTTCGGCCCGCTCGAAGGCCATCTGATCGGCTGCGAATACGACACGCGGCGGCTGGTCCGCATGACTTTGCAGAAAGTCGGCGACACATATCAGGGTGCGGCGTATCCGTTCAGTTTCGACCAACCGCCCAGCGGCGATCCGCTGTTGGGACCGATCACGTGTGCGGTTGCACCGAACGGTGATCTGTACGTGGGCAGCATCCGCGACAGCGGCTGGGGCGGCGCCAACAACATTGGCGAAATCGTCCGCCTGCGTCCCCAAGCCGCCGGCCTGCCCGCCGGCATCGCGGAAGTCCGTGCGGTCCGTGACGGATTTGCGATCGACTTCACCGCACCCGTCGATGCCAAACTTGCGGCAAATATCGGCAGCTATTCGCTTTCGTCATACCGCCGCATTTCGACGCCCGCGTACGGTGGCCCAGACGTTGATCGACGCGACGAGAAAATCGCGGCCATCGAAGTCGCCCCCGATGCGCGCCGCGTCACTGTCCGATTGAAAGAGTTGCGAAAAGGTTTCGTGTACGAATTGCAGATGCAGAACGTGGCGGGAAAGGGGAAACTATTTTTCCCTGGCGTTGCGCACTACACGCTGCGGACGATTCCGCACTAGAACTCAAAACAACTCCCGTTGCAACTCAACGCACTTGGGATCGTCATTCTTTGGACTGTTCACGTGCGTGCTGACCGGATCGGCGGTTAACTCGGGCGACTCGTACGGCTGCAGCAGCGGCTCGATTTTTTCGCGGTCTTGCATGTCAGGATCGAGCCACAGGTCGAAATCTGCGCCGTCTAAGATCACCGGCATGCGGTCGTGGATCGAGCGCGTGAAGTCGCTGGCGTTGGTGGTAATGATTGTGCAAGTTTCCAGCGGCTCTGCGGGTTCGTCGTCGGATTTGCCGCCGGTCCAAGATTCCCACAAACCGGCGAATGCAAACGGCCGGTCGTCTTGCATGTGAAACAGATACGGCTGCTTCTTCTTGCCCGTCTTCTGCCATTCGTAGTAACCATCGGCCAACACCAGACAGCGGCGGCGTTTGAACGCCGCGCGAAATGCCGGCTTATCGGCCACCGATTCACCGCGCGCGTTGATCATGCGGTTGCCGATCGACGGGTCCTTGGCCCAGGATGGGATCAGGCCCCAGCGCAACAGCACCAGTTGCCGCTGTGGCTCATCAGTCGTGCGGCGCACGGCGGCAATCGATTGCGTCGGCGCAACGTTATACCGCGGCGACAGCGGCGGCCCAGTCGCCAGTTGAAACTGCTCGATCAGCACGTTCTGCGGAGTTCTTAGCGTAAAGCGGCCACACATGGCAAAAGGTCATTTGTCATTTGTCATTGGCATTTTGGAGGGCCAGGACGTTTGCGAGGAGTCATTGTATCATGTCGCTTTGATCGTGAGGGCTGGCTCGTCGCACTCCACATTTGCGAGTGAATCACCATGTACCGCTTTCATACAACAATTCACGCGCGCGCTCCGCATGTGGCCAGTGGCGAAATGTTCGAAACTCGTCGACGCCACTTTCAAACACTCGCCGTATCGGCGGAGCAATTGGCGACGTCGATGTACGTGAGCTTCGAAGAGGCGGGCGAGTCTTTGGCCGCGCTGCCGCGAATGTTCTTCGAGCCGGATGGCTCGTTTGTGTGGGTTTCAGCCGCTGGTGAGGATCGGTGGCAAATCGACGGAAACTTGTATGACCGCAACGAGCGGCTGCTGTACGTAGACGTCAAAGGTAACTGCCCGTGCGAGCAGTTTGACCAGTTGCTGGCCGCCTTCGGCTGGCCGCAAGTGCCGTTGATGTTCCAACTTGTGCGCGAGGCCGTGCTTCTGGACGAAACAGAATTCCGCCGATGGGCTGAATTTCAAGTCGCAAGCTGAAGAATAGAAGCACCTTAGGCCGATGATGATAATTGGCGAAAGCCTGATAGTTGACTTTGATGAGTAACATAAGTATCATTTCTGAAAGCTGTACGGGCGGGTGGCCGCCTAACGCAGGAGGTCATGATCGCTATGAGTCGCGTCGCAAGAATTGTCAGCCCCCATTTCCCGCCCATGCCTGTCAAGTCGGAAACGATCCAATTGAAGGTGCTTTCGCCCGATGACTTGGAAGATGGTTCGGGCCGCGCATCGCCGATTAACGCACCGCTCGTGTGGACGACCGATTTGCAGGACGAGTTGAACGCCAAGAGCGAGGAACTGGAGTCTGCATCGCCGCAGGAGATTTTGCAGTGGGCGGTGCAGCGCTTCGCGCCACGGTTCACGATGGCGACGGCGTTCGGCCCCGAGGGGATGGTGATCCTGCACATGCTGGCCGAGATCGCACCGGACACACCGGTGTTCAATCTCGAAACCGGCTATCAGTTCGAGGAGACGTTGGAATTGCGCGATCGGGTCGCGCGGCGCTACGGGATCGAGGTTGAACTGAAACAGCCGGAGTTGACCGTCGAAGATTACGAAGCCCTGCACGGCGGGCCGCTGTACAAGACGGACCCGAACCGCTGCTGTGCCGATCGCAAGCTGGCCGTGTTGCGCAAGGCCATCGTGGGCATGCACGCCTGGGCCAGTGCCATTCGCCGCGATCAAAGCCCCGACCGCGCGAAGGCCCCGATCGTCGGCTGGGATAAGAAATTCGGCCTCGTGAAGATCAGCCCGCTGGCCAACTGGACTAAGCAGCAAGTTTGGAAGCTGATCACGGACCACGACATTCCTTACAATCCGCTGCACGATCAGGGCTACACCAGCATCGGCTGCTGGCCTTGCACGCGAGCCGTGATGTTCGGCGAGGATGACCGCGCCGGCCGCTGGAGCGGCTTCGCCAAGACCGAGTGCGGGTTGCATTCGCCGGACGAAGAAAAATAGCCGCGTGAACATCTCCGCGAAAACCGAGTACGCTTGTATCGCGCTGCTGGAATTGGCAGCCAATTACGGTTCCAACGAACCGGTGCGTATTCGCACGATTGCCGAAGCGCACGGAATTCCGGCGCGATTTCTGGTGCAGATTCTGTTGCAGCTCAAAGGGGCCGGCCTGGTCAGCAGCACGCGCGGGGCGTCGGGCGGCTATCAGTTGATTAAGGACCCGCAAGAGATTTCGCTCGCCGAAGTCATGTCACTGGTGGAAGGCCAATCGAGCCAGCCGACCAGCAGTGCCGGCATTGCCACCGCCACGTCGCGAGCGCTCTTAAAAGCCTGGAAGGACGTCGCCGCCGTCGAGCGCAATATGCTGGCCTCGGTCACGTTTGCCGATCTCGTCGAGCGTGTACGCGGGCAGACCGAGGGCATGTACTATATCTAGGCGTGTCTCGAATTACTCACCGGTAGCCGAAGTCGTGAAACGTCGTGAGACTTCGGGATTCACACCCTATGCCCGCTCCTCCGAACTCTCACGAGTTCAGCTACGACTTACTTTTTCTTCGCCTGCATCTCTGCCCCGCAGGCCGGGCATTTGGCGGCACCCTGCGCAACTTTGTGCGAACACTTGAGACAAGTGACGCTGGGCCGGCGGGAAAGCCACGCAATCCAGAGCACGATGGCCAGCATGGGCGCCGCGCACAGAAATAGGGCGAAAATCTCACTCAGGTTTGACATTCGTCGGCCCTTTAGCTCCGATCGGTAGAGGCGGTCAAAATTCGCATGCCGGATGCAGCCGCTAACGCGACGACACTGTACCTTAGCATGATCCCCTGTGAATCGCAAAGTGCCCCTTTGTTGGGTGGTGATACCGTTTGGGCTCAGACGTACAGAATTCAATTTTGCCGGTACATGGTTGGTGTTTTCAAGTCACGTTTTCGCCGGCAAAATTGAATTCTGTACGTCTGAGCCCGGCCGCGGTTACAGCGCTGAACGCCAAATGGTATCAGCACCTTTTGTTGCCCCAGCCCGCCCTAGCGGTTGCATGGATAAAAACGAGGGAACGCCGCAGCGCAAACTGTATCAGGGCCAGAACGTGTGACGAGTCACCGCACTCCACAGTTGAGCGAGTAAACAGCCACGACTTCGCCGGCGGTGAAGAGTCGGTCGCCGGGTGGAAAGTACGCGAGGGCGTTTGACTCGGCGAGCGATCGCAAATCGGCCGAGCCTTTCCAGGCCACGGTTTGCACGATGCGCTGGTGGCCGTCAAACGACATGGCCGCGGGAAAATATGTCGGGCGGTCGCCGCGTTGTTGATGATCGCAGGATAGCCGCGCTCGCAGCGGCCGCGATAGGTTGACCTCTTGCCCCGATAAGCGATCGAGCGCCGGCCGCACGAATAATTCAAAGCAAACGAGCGTGCTCACCGGATTGCCGGGCAGGCCGAACACGAGCCGATCGCCGTCGCTAGTCGGCAGCACGCCGAACCACAGCGGCTTGCCGGGCTTCAAGTTCACTTTGTGAAACACCTCGCACACGCCCAACCGCGCGAGCACCGACGGCACCAAGTCCAACACGCCCGCGGAGACTCCGCCGGACAGCACGAGCACGTCTTCTCGCAACCCGCGCTCGATCAGCCTTTGCAGTTCGTCCTCAACATCTCGCCCGATTCCCAAATCAACCACTACCGCGCCGGCACTCGCGACCAGCGCGCCGAGCATCGGGCCGTTGCTGTTGCGAATCTGTCCGGCCGCGGGCAATTCGTGTGGCGCGACCAGTTCGTTGCCCGTCGCCAATACGGCGACTCGCGGACGAGGATAGACGGCGACGTCCGTGCGTCCCACTTCGGATAGCAGTCCGACCTCGATCGGCCTAATTGTCGTTTCCGCCGCGAGTACCACCTCTCCGCGCCGCATCGATGTGCCCGCGGTCATGATGTTCTGCCCGCCGCGCACCGTGCCGCTGCTGACATGAACACGGGGCGAGTCGGCAGGACCTTCGACTAACGTCGTCCGCTCAATCATCACCACCGCATCCGCGCCGTTGGGGATCGGTGCCCCGGTCATGATGCGCGTGGCAGTTCCGGGCGTGACCGGGATTGTCGGCACGTCGCCCGCGGTTACTTCTTCCAAAACGGCAAGCTCGACGTCCCCGCCGTTCACGTCATCCGCGATTACGGCGTAGCCGTCGACCAGCGTCTTGTCGTGCGGCGGCGAGTCGACGTCGCTGGTGATGTCCTCGGCCAGCGTCATACCGAGCGAATCGGCAACCGGCACGCGCACGGGCTGCTTCGGCTGCGCCGTTGCGAGCACTTTCGACAATGCTTCTTCAACGCCGATCATAATGGCCAGCGGACGGCAAGGAAACGTTCCAGCAGCACTGTGCCGCAATCGGTGAGAAAACTCTCAGGATGAAATTGAAAACCTTCCAGCGGGTATTGCTTGTGGCGAATGCCCATGATCTCGCGCGACCCGTCGGGAGCATCGGCCCATGCCGACATCTCGAATTCCGGGCTGAGCGTTTCGGGCAGGATTACCAAGCTGTGATATCGTGTGGCGGTGAACGGGTTGGGCAGGCCGGCGAACAGACCCCTGTTGTCGTGATGGATCTGGTCGGTTTTGCCGTGCATCAGCCGCTTAGCCCGCACGATCTGTCCGCCGGTGGCTTGCCCGATCGACTGATGACCCAGGCACACGCCCAGAATCGGCAGCCGGCCAGCGAAACGCTGAATGCATTCGACCGAAATGCCCGCTTCAGTCGGCGTGCATGGACCGGGCGAGACAATCAGATGCGACGGCCGCAGAGCATCGATCTCGTCCGGCGTTATTTCGTCATTGCGATATACCCGAATGTCCAGCGACGAATCGATCTCGCCCAGCCGCTGGACCAGGTTGTATGTGAATGAATCGTAATTGTCGATCAGCAGAATCATGACGCTATCTTACTCTGCCGCGGCCCCGTTGCGGAATTGCCCTTTCGCGAATCGGGCAATCGCCGTACGCTCCCGCCGCCGATAAAGAATAGGGGCATTGCCCGTGAAAATGTCCAATCGAGTACCAGAGACGGTACTGAGTACTAAGTACCGAGTACTGCATGATGCGGCCACTACTTTCGACTCCCATCTTTTTCCTCATCATCTGGCTCTGAGGGTCTGCACGAATTGATCACGTCGCTGGTGCTCAGCCACATTCCGCACAACTGCGAAAACACGAAGCAGTGGGGCCAGACGGACGAGCGGTGGGACGGTTTGCACATTCAGCTTGACCATCAGCGACGTCGTCGGCGCCGTGGCCAAGGAATTGGGCGACGGCCTACGTGGCGTTGTGGAAAACGAACTGGAAGAAAAACGCGGCAAGCTGGTCGAAAAGATCAATCAGCAAATCGACAAGCACCGCGACAAACTGCGTCTCTCACTGCACGACCTGCTGGCCTCGAAATGGAGCGAATTAACCCAATTCGTGCCAACCGAATAGAAGCCCCCGGCGAAAGCCGGCGGGAGCATCACTCGCATACCTACGCACACGCAGCCGTCTTCGAGAAGCCCCCGGCGAAAGCCGGCGGGAGCATCACTCCCATACCTACGCACACGCAGCAGTCTTCGAGAAGCCCCCGGCGAAAGCCGGTGGGAGCCGTCACTCCCATACCTAAATGAACGCGGCGAAACCTAGCCGCCCGCGATCGGCAAGTTGATCGTCAGCGAACTGTTGTGGCGCACCATTTGGTATTCCTTGCCGCCGTCAGTGCCGGACTTGTCCTTTTCTTCGACGGAGGTGCGCAGCGTGTATTGTCCAGCTTTCTCGGCCGGGAAGCTGACCATGCCTTTGTCGTCGGTCTTCAACGTCTGATTGCTGCCGGCGCCGCGGACGTAGACGGGGCTGTTGGCGGCGGGTTTGCCGTGCCAGAGCACTTGGATCTCGACCTTGTTGCCGATGGAATGCGGCACGATGTCCAGATCCAGTTTCGGCGACGCGGCCAGCTTCGCCAGATCGGCGGCGGAGTCGGCTTCGACCGTCTTGGCATAGTAGTGCAGCAGCACGTCGGTTTGCCCGTAACGGTACACGCCCCACTTGCCGTAGCTCTCGACGCTGCGCGGCCCGCCCGCGGTAACCGCTGCGGACAGCCAACGCTTGCCGGGCTGCTTGGTCTCGACCATTTTCAGCGTCACCGGCTCGTCGCGGTCCGCGGTCCTCAGCCACATCGCGCCGTGATTCACGAACGGATCCAGATACTGCCCATCGCCGGGCCGCGGACCTTCTTCAAAGTACAAATTCGCCGTACCATTTTCGCCCGTCGTGCGGTCGATGGCCAGCCACAGGTAATGCGCATCGGCCGATGCTAACAGCAGGGACAAGTGGATCACGATGGCAGAGAGGATTGCTCGGGTCATGACAGTCTCCGTGGGTTGAATGAACTGGTCATTGCTTACTCGCCTTGAACTGAGCGGCGTCGCAGCCGTTGCTGCTTTCAAGACGAGAATGTCCCCGATCCACTGCTTGTCGTCAAGCATTTTCTTTGGCAATACGAGTGCTTGACGGTCACAAACTCGTTGAACCGCAAGCCGCAGGCGTGCGCGGTGGTTGACGTTGTGTCACAGAGTAAGGCACGCCTGCGGCTTGCGGTTAAACGACTTAGAGTGTCGGTCACTCGCCTGACTGCCCGCGGACGATTTGCGGCATGGTGCGGTTTGGGTCGGCGGACCAGCGGAGATTGGTGGCCGAGGTGGCGTCGGTGTTGCGTGATGCCGGAGAATCTTCGGGCCGGCGCGAGGATTGAACTTGATATTCATGCGTAAGCCGATCCAGCAGTTCGGGCGACGGTTGGTTGAGCACCAGGATCTCGCTGCGTCCCTGCGGATTATTTCGCGAGCGGACGATGCAGATCACCTCGGTGCCGTTAGGCACGTTACTCAAGAGACTCAGTGACGCGCGGTCGCTGGTTGCGCCGGCGAACATCGCGTTGGGTGCGGGCGCGGGCCGCGGATCTTGATACTCGTGGGCCGGCGGCATTTGCTGTGGCATCTGCGGCGGAACGATGGGCGATGGTCCATTGGCCAGTTGATTCACCGGACCGGATGGCTCGCGCTGCTCGGCGACAAGTCCGCGGGCCCGTTCATAGATTTCCTGCTGTCCGATCTGATCCAACTGCCAGTGAATCGTGCCCAGCGCCGCGAAGATGCCTTCGTCGTCCGCGGGATCGGCGGCGTTACAGACGCCGATCAATAGGCCATCGGCGGAGAAGAGCCCGCCGCCGCTGCGGCCGTCGACCGGCTGGCCGGAAGCTTCCAGATTGGGCGCTCCTTGGTAGCGATTCACTCCCGTCAATCGCCCCGTCATGAGCGATGGATTGGCGCCGCGATCGCAACCCACGCTGAATACCTCGTCGCCCACTTGCGGCGAGGCGCCCATCGGCGCGACGGGGATGGGCTGGATCGGCACTCCCGGCCGAATCGCCAGCACCGCGATGTCTCGATCATCGGCGTCGTACTCCAACAGAATGCCGG
>JBGTKH010000036.1:0-5653 GCA_041744735.1 Pirellulaceae bacterium
GATAGGCGTCACTCCAAATATCGAACTAGCGCTTTGTCAAAGCGTAGTTTTAGGGTTGGCCAACTTCGTGGCGTAAGCTTCCAGCTTGCGTTTCTGGGATGAAATCGCATTGGCAAGCAGGATGCTTACCCCACTTTTAACTTTGAGGAAGCACTAGCGCGATGATCGATACCTCTTCATTGTGACGCGCGTAAGTCTACGGATCAACGCGGGTTTCCGCCAATGGATAAGGAATTTCAACTGTACTCGTGTCGGACATGGCGGCGGACGTGGTCGAGGAAGGAGACGAGTTCGTCGCGCGTGTCGTTGCCGGTGGCGTCAATCTCGAAGGGAGGGCCGCAGTGAGCCCAGGGGTCGTTTTCCAGCTTGAGTGTTTTGCCGGACGTGATAATCGAAGCGTCGCGGTCGCCGCGGCCTTCTTCGGTCCAGCCGGGATTCACGGCGCCCGTTTCCAAAAACAGCAGGCCCTTCTTCTGTGACAAGAACAGCGTGCCTAGCGTACCCATGATCAATTCCGAGGCGCCTTCGTAGGCGTTGTTTTGTAGGGAGGAAGAGGAATAGGTGACGCGCACGGTGTATGCGGATTCAGTCGCGGCGGGAGGAGTGGGCGACGCTCCGGTTGATGCCGCGCGCGCCGTTGGCTTGCGGTTAAACTTATTTTCCGCTAGTTGTGGTTTTTCCAAAATTGGGCTAGCTAGCCTTGCCTGAATTTGCCATGCTACGCAAATGGACACTGCGACGTGGTATGGAAACCAAGCTGACGACAATGTTGAGGGACGCAACATCGGCACGCTGGCCGTCATCGCTCCACTGCTTGAACGCATGAACGTCGCAAACATCATCGACCAACATCTGCCTGCCGATTCGCGGGCCGAGTTCAACTACGGAAACATCCTGTCCGTGCTCATCGCGGCGCGCATGTTCAGCCCGCTGGGGCTGATCAACGTTGCCAGGTGGGCTCAGGAATCCGGTGCCGAACTGCTCTGGAACATCCCCGCCGAGAAGCTCAACGACGATCGGCTGGGCAAAGCACTGGACGCCTTTTTTACCCAACGCCATTCGATTCTGGCGTCGTTCGCGTTGCACGTCTCGCAAGAACTCGACGTGCCGCTGGCGGAAGTGCATTACGATCCCACCCACATTCTCTTTCACGGCGCGTACGAGGCTTCGGAGCCGCGTGACGAACTGCCCGCCGACGCCACGATTCCCAGCGACGACGAACTGCCCGCCGCGCACATCACCAAAGGCCGCCGCATGGAAGACGCCGCCCACGGCGGACGCATGGTGCACGCCGGCCTGTGCACCATCGTCGATGAATTCGGCCCGCTGCCGATTTACGGACACACGACCAGCGGCAATCAAAACGGACGCACGGCCGTGGCCGAACAATTCGGGCTGATCGTGAAACATCTGCAGCCGCCCAAGCTGACGATGATTTCCGACCGCGGCACCTACAGCATCGTCCATCTGGCGCGGATGAAACGCGAAGGCTTCGACGCGCTCTGTTCCGCGCCCTGGGACGACTTCCGCGAACTCTACGATCAGCACCGCCCGCAGTTGAATTGGAACCGCGCGAGTTACCTCTCGATCGAACAACAACGCCGCCGTGAACAAGGCGACTTGCCGCAGGAGCATTACGAACTGGCCGTGGTGCGTCACCGGCTGACCGATCCGCAAACGCGACGCGACTTTCCCGTCCGCGCGATCTTCGTCTTCAGCACCGCCGATCAAAAGGTAATCCGCGCCCGCCGCGCCCAGCAGATCGACACGATCCGCACGGAACTGGCCAAGATTCAACAGAGCGTTGCCGGCGGCAACCGCCACACCGACCCGGCTTCGATCAGCCGCCGCGTGGAGCGCGTCTTCGGCCAGAAACAAGCGGCCAAGTACTTCAGCTACGAGATGCTGCCGCTGACGAAAAAGGAACAAGCCGCGTTGCCTCCGCCCGGCCGCGGCCGCACTCGCCCGACACACCGCTTCGAATTCCACTTCGATAACAAACTGCTGAAACAAGACGAGCCCTACGACGGCCTCAACGTCTTGGTCACGACGGCCATGCCGCGTTCGACCGACGAGTTGTTCACGAAGTTCAAACAACAAACGTACGCCGAGCACGCGAACCACATTTTCAAAGGTCCGTTGTCGGTGCGTCCGGTGTTTTTGCAAAACGCTCATCGTGTGGAAGCGTTGGTGTTCTTGATGATGATGAGTTTAACGCTGTACTTTGTGTTGCAGCGGACGTATCGAGCGACGTGCGAGAAGGACGCTCCCACGCGTGAGCGCCGCAAAACGACGCGGACGATCCTGAGCGAGTTCGCGGTCTTCATGTTCTTGGTGACGCGGACGCGAGCCGGCCGTGTTGTTCAACCGCTGCAGCCCACGCCGGAGCAGCGTGCATTACTGCAACGCCTAAACCTTTCGACGCCAGCCCAACTTCTGCGACAGCGTCTCCCCAGTCCGCCAAATTAACGCGCCTCCCTAAATACGCCCCCCCGCCTTCGCCGCGCTCCCGTTACAAGCAAAGCGAACTAGCGGAAAATAAGGTTAAACCAAGCCGCCAATATGCCGCTGGGCGTTGTGCAGTCGAGCCCGTCCGCTGGGTTTCAGCCGCTCTTGGCCGAGGCGCCCAATGGGAAGTGGCTGCGCGCGGATCAATTCGTCTTTCGGCTCAACCCCGGCCAGCAGGAGAGCACAACATTTTACGCCACGCAGTTCGGCCGGCGATATGGCAACCAAAAGATCAGCTTGGGTTACGATCCCAGCATCATGGCCGGCCAAACGGTCCAAGGCCCGGTGCCGGGACCAACGACGGTGGGCCAGCCCGAGTCCGCCTTTACATTCCCCACTTCGATTACCACCGGATCGGATGGAACGGCCCAGTTGCCGATGCAAGCCGGCAATCCCGGCACGCCGCGCGTGTACATCGACGGGCAGGTTTACGGCGTCAGCTACGCGCTGGGCAATCACCCGCCGCCGGTGGGCAGCGTGCAGAATCCGAGTCAAATCCTGAACGCTCTGGTTTGGTCCGGCTATCAAGCGCCATCGCACCCCACGTGGCTGCGCGACGTGGAGCCGATCTTCCAACAGTACGCCAACCTATACCCGGTCATGCAGCCCATCGTGGACTTGGCCGACTATGGCAGTGTGATCAGCCGATTGGCGATCCTCAAGAACGTCTTTCACGACGACATGACCGATCCCAACTACATGCCGGTCACGCGCGACCTGTCGCAGGCCAAGCGGGACATGATCAAGGCCTGGCTCGAACGGCCGCTGTACATGCAGCTCGACTCAGTCGAAGATCTGCACATCGCCCTGCAGCAAGCCGTCGAATTGGAACACGCCACGATCCCGCCATATTTGTGCGCGCTGTACAGCATCAAGGCCGGCGTCAACACGGAAGTGGCCGCCTTGATCCGTAGCGTGGTATTGGAGGAAATGCTGCACATGGCGCTCTCGGCCAACCTGCTGATTTCGATCGGCGGCAGCCCGAAGATCGGTCACCCTGGCTTCGTGCCGCGCTATCCCGGCCCGTTGCCGGGCGGATTACGCGGTGGACTGACGGTGCGTTTGCGCCGCTGTTCGATAGCGCAAATCCGCGACGTCTTTATGTCCATTGAAGAACCGGAAGAGACGGTGGAAACTGACCGACAAGAGGCGAACGCAGATGACCCAGTCGCCCCGCACCTGTTCACGATTGGTTGGTTCTACGACGAAATCCAACGCGCCCTGGTGCGTCTGAGTCGCGCCGGGGAGATTTCATTTGGCAACGCCGAGCGCCAGGTTTCGGATTGGCCGGGGACGGGAAAGTTGTTTGTGATCACCAGCCTGGAACAGGCGATCGCCGCGATTCACGAGATCAAGCATCAGGGCGAAGGCGCCACGCCGCTCGATCCCGACGACGCCGATCACGAGCTCGCACACTATTTCAAATTCTCCGAGATCGTGGCCGGCCGCCGCATCGTCGTCGACTCCAACGGCTTCTCATACACGGGTCCGCACATCCCGTTCGATCCCAACGGCGTGTGGCCAATGATGGACGACCCCGACGTCGCGGTCTTGCCGCCCGGCTCGCGCGCCCGAATCCTGTCGCAGCAATTTGCACAGACCTATCAAGCGCTGCTGAAGGGCCTGCATCGCACGTTCAACGGCCAGCCGCAATACCTTGGCCAAGCCATCGGCATGATGTACTCGCTAGCCGTCTCCGCCGGCGAACTCATGCAAACCCCCTCCGGTCTCGACGACGGCACCACCGCCGGCCCCTCCTTCCAACTCCCGTTTCCGGAATGATTCGACGGATTGCGCCGTGGGACTGCGCAACCTCGTCGACGTCGAGAGTTGCGGTCGTTTTATCCGCCTGCCTGCGCCGCACGGAGATAACAGTCTAGACGGTCTTGAAGCTCGTTGAGCAGTTCGTCATACGTGATACAATTGACTTGTTTTGAGTCGATAACCACGCGGCTTCGACGCCACTCTAGCCGAAGCCTTTCACCCAGGTCGATATGTTGATCGCGTCCAATGATCAGTGTTCCGCTAAATTGAATGGAGCGCTTCCCAAAGCGTGTTTCACAGTCGTCGCTCTTGCTGCGGTCGTCTAGCTTGTAGACTGTTTGGACCAGCATCCTCAATCTCGACGAAATTGAATTTGCATCTCTCCGAGTCGCCAATCACGATGTCAGCTACGAAATCGCCGAAGACGTCAAATTCGAATGCGAGCAGGTCGTAATCAACGAGGTTCGCATTGAAAGCGCCGACAAACAAAGAGACGTTTCGATGTGACCGAAAGAATGGCAGAATATGCTTCTTTTCGCGGAGATTGTCGGAGCTTTCCAGCAATTCCTTTAGCTCTAGTAATTCCTGGCGGCATTGTCCAGCGTCAAATTGGCAGCGATCGAAACCCTTCATCGGTGAGCATCCGGTATCGCTCCAAACGTGTTGACCAAAGTAGCGTGGCGCACAAAGTCAATGACTTTTAGATCGCACGGTTCAGTGCCATACACAATTACGCGCAGACTGTCATTGACCGGAACAACATACTCGGGCTCGTTGCCGGGGAGCCTGCGAGCACCACTCGCAGCCCAATCGGCCTTCATTTCGCGGATGCGACGCAATGTATTCAGAACTTGTTGCTGTTCATCGCTGGGCAGCGTGTTGAATGCAGACATGGCCCGACGGTTGAATCCGCTGGAAAGAGAAAGGTTTGTAGCACTTGTCGACATTGTGTCGTCCGTGAAACGATCGTGAAGCCTGGAATCCGGCGTGCTTGTCGCCCGAAGTCGCCGAGGACTTCCGTCAGCCGGTCGTAGGAAATGGGCTTCGTCAGATACGTGCTGGCACCTACCCGCTGCGTTCGACTTGATCCGCATCGCTCAGGTCGGGCGATTCGGCGACCGCGGCTCGCTTTGGCCTGGCGGTGGTGCCGGGGACGACTAAGGGGACGGGAGAATTTTCTTCGATGATTATCCGCAGCTCGTCGGAGTCGACGGATTCGACTTCGATTAAGCGTTCGGTCAGGGCGACCAGGGCATCGCGGCGGACATCGAGAATGTGGCGGACCTTTTCGATGGACTCGTCGATGATGCGGCGCACTTCTTGATCGATCTCGCGGGCGGTCTGTTCGCTGTAGCTGCGGACATGATCGTCCATGCCGGAG
>JBGTKH010000037.1:0-14182 GCA_041744735.1 Pirellulaceae bacterium
AGCGGCTCCAGCGCGTCGGATATCGGCGTCAGCAGCGTGCTGCGTAAAGATCCGTCGAAATTCGCGGCCAGCCGCGGCGGAATCGGCGCCGATACCGAAACGGCCGTCGCGTTGGCCGGCCTGCTGGACCAACCGCTGCCGTCGTTAGGCGGTGGGTCGCTGTCCGGTTTGTACGATCGCCTGGCCAGCGACGTGACGCAGGGTGCTGCTGCGTCGCGCGCCGTGGCCGAAGGCTTTCGTGTGTTCCAGAAAACTCTAGAAGGGCAACAACTGTCGGTAAGCGGCGTGAACATCGACGAGGAAGCGATCAAGATGATCATGTATCAACGTGCCTTCCAAGCCTCCGCGCGTTTTGTATCGACGATCAGTGACTTGCTGAACGTGTTGGTCAATTTGTAAAGGAAGCGCGCATGGCCGGCATCTTTCCGATTCCGACGGGCCGCAGCGCCGATATGCTGGTGCAGCGCCGGCTGCTGTCGCAATTGAGCTTCGACCAATTGGAAGTGGTGCGGCTGCAAAATCAGTTGAGTACTGGGCGGCGGATTAGTGCACCGAGCGAAGACGCGCCCGCTGCGTTGCGCGCGATGGAGTTGCAGCGCGTGCTGGAGCAGAAGGCGCAAGCCAAAGTCAACCTGAGCGCCAGCCAATCTTACTTGAGTGCCAGCGACAACGCGATCTCGGACGTGGCTCGGCTGCTGTCGGACGTGCGTGGGCTGGCCGTCGGTGCGGCGGATTCGACCAGCGGCGAGGCGCAGCGGCAAGCGGCTGCTCAAGAGGTTCGCGAGTCGATCAAGCAACTGATAAATATCGGCAATCAGCAGTTTCGCGGCCGGTCGCTGTTCGGCGGATCGGAAACTGCGCTCGCGCCGTTTGCCTACGACGGCGAATATATTGTCTACCGCGGCAACGAGGCTCAACTGCGCAGCTTTGCTGATCTGAACGCCTTGTTCGGCACGAACGTTTCCGGCCACGAACTGTTCGGCGCCGTGTCACCCGCGGTGCAAGGCAGCGCGGACCTGAATCCCGCGCTGACCGCGCAGACTCGCTTGAACGACCTGCGTGGCGGTTTGGGAGTGCACGCCGGCAGCATTCGCATTTCCGACGGTAACTCAGCGCGCGTCATCGACCTCAGCACCGCGACAACGGTTGGCGACGTCGCGCGGCTGATTGAAAACAATCCGCCGGACGGACGGCAGGTGACCGTGACAATTACAGCCACCGGGCTGTCGATCGACCTTGATGATGCGGGCGGCGGAAATCTTACCGTTCGAGAAGTGGCCAGCGGCAAGACGGCATCGGACTTGGGAATACTAAATGTATTAGGCACAGGTACCAATCCGATCGTGGGCCAGGATCTGAATCCGAAGTTGAGCCTGACGACGAAGCTGTCCGACCTGTTTGGCGGTCCGGGCGGTGGCGTGTTGTTTGATCAAAGCTCGGGAGTGCAAATCGTCAACGGCGGCAAGACGTTCACGTTGGATTTTCAGGGTGCTGAAACGGTCGAGGATTTGTTGAACGTGTTCAATGCCGCCGGCGCGAATCTACTGGCCTCGATCAGCGAGACGGGCAATGGCATCAACGTCCGCTCGCGGCTCAGCGGCGCTGATTTTTCGATCGGCGAAAACGGCGGCGCGACGGCCGAGCAGCTTGGCATTCGTTCGTTTACTCGCGGCACGCTGTTGAACGACTTGAATCACGGTCAGGGCACAGCGGCCGCAGCGGGCACGGACTTCACGATTCGCCGCACGGACGGCGTCGAGTTGGCCATCGACATTTCGTCGGCCAACTCGATCGGCGACGTAATCGACTTGATCAACGGTCACATCGACAATCAAGACCCGCTAACTGCTGTCGTTGCACGGCTGGCGACCGTCGGCAACGGCGTCGAGTTAGTAGACAACAACGCTAGCGGCACCGGGCCGTTGACCATTCGCCGTGAGGTCACCAGCCAAGCCGCGTGGGAATTGGGGCTTGTCGCACGCGGGGAAACCGAGACCGTGGCGGCTGCCGGAGTGCCGTCGGTGTTAGTCGGCCGTGACGTGAATCCACAGGAAACCAAAGGCGTATTCAATTCACTGTTGCGGCTGAACAACGCACTGACGGAATTCGACTTGGCACAAATCAGCCGCACGACCGGGCTACTGGATGACGACTTCGATCGTGTCAATTACTCGCGCGCGGAGATTGGCGCGCGAGCAAGAAGTTTGGACGCCCTGCAGCAGCGGTTGGAGAACGAAGACATCGAGCTACGATCGGCATTATCGTTAGACCTTGACGTCGACCTGGTGCAGGCCATTTCAGAGCTAACCGCACGACAGGCGTCGCTCGAGGCGTCGTTGCGGTCCATCGGCCGGACATTCCAATTGTCGCTGTTAAACTTCCTGTAATGCGGATTTTTCTGGCCTTGCGGATGCTTCCTAGCCGATGAGAGAAGTAGGTCTTTAGCAAAGGCGGGTACAAGCATGAAAATCACGACGACACGTTTTGGCTCGGTGCAAATCGAAGCGGACGACATTCTGCTGTTCCCCGCCGGATTGGCCGGCTTCGAGGATTGCCGGCATTGGGTCGTGCTGGCCGACGCGAACAACGAGTCGGTCGGTTGGCTGCAATGCGTGTCGCGGGCCGATTTGGCACTGGCCGTCGTCAGCCCGCGGCGTTTCGCGCCCGATTATCAGGTGCGCGTGACGCGCAGCCAGTTAGCACCGCTACAACTGGAAGCGCTCGACCGGGCGTACGTATTAACTGTGGTCAGCAAGGACGCCGCTCATCTCACGCTGAACCTTAAAGCCCCGTTGATCATCAATCTCGACCGCCGGCTGGGGCGGCAGGTGATCACTTGTGACGAGCAGCCGGTGCAGTTCCCGGTGGCACACGTACCCGCGCCGCTGCGCAAAAGTGCGTGATCGTCCTGTAGCTTGGCTCTCCGAGCCGAGCATCTTCGTCCCGTTCCGGCACCGCAAAAGTGCGTGATACAGCCGTTGTGGCCGCTACATCGGTAACCTCGCCTGCTCTTCTGATTGCGCAGCGTCATCGCGGCCGATAGTTGCTCCAGGCGATGCAAGGCGGAAACTATTCCGCCGCAAGCCGCCGAGATACGCAACACTCCTTATCGGCCCACAAGCCGGCCGCAAGACGCACAGGAAGGAGCCAACGATGCTGGTTCTGTCGAGACATCGAGACGAGAGCATCATGATCGGCGACGACATTGTCATCACCATCGTTGACATTCGCGGGGACAAAGTGCGGCTGGGGATCGCGGCGCCGCAGGATATTCCCGTGCATCGCCAGGAAGTTTATGAAGCGATTCAGCGAGAGAATAAGAAGGCCAGCCACGTGCGGCCGTCAGAGACTCGCGATTTGGGAAAGTGACGACCAAGTGGACATCTCAAAAATTAGCTGCGCAAAATTTGCAGATTACCTAAAGTGCACAAACTAGCACGACGATATTCGCTGTTAGATGACCCGGCGGGCCGGAACCGAGGCGCACAGCGCGCGGCATGCGGGCAGGGCATGACAACCGGTTTCGGCAGGTGCCGGAAAACGAACACCCAGGAAGGGCGCTTCGCGAGCGGACAGGATGACAACAAGAACCCAGTAAAGGGCTGTGTTTCCACGCAGGGGCAGTTTCCCGTCGTGCTGAGCAGCCAAATGTTCCGGCCACGCGCTCCACATCAGCCGGACAGGAAAACAACGTAGTCCTCATTAGAGAAGGGTGTCTGGCATGACCCGCATTAACACGAACGTCAGTTCCTTTGTCGCTCAGAAAACTCTCGCCCGCTCCAACGCCGACCTGCAAACGGCGCTGACCCGCTTGAGCACGGGTTTGCGAATCAACGTCGGAAAGGACGACCCGGCCGGTTTGATCGCCAGCGAGAATCTTCGCCGCGATATCACCAGCATTCAAAAGGCGGTCAGCAACACGGAACGGGCCAGCCAGTTGATCGCGACGGCTGACAGCGCTTTGGGCCAAGTCAGTTCACTTTTGAACGATGTCCGAGGGCTAGTTACGGAAGCCGCGAACTCGGGTGCACTCAGCAGCGAACAGATTGCCGCCAATCAATTGCAAGTCGACGCGTCCTTGGAAGCCATCAACCGGATCGCCGCCATCACCACGTTTCAAGGCCGGAAGATTCTGGACGGCAGCCTGGACTTCATCACGACGGCGGGCGCAGGCTTTGCCAACATCGCGGACTTGACCATCAATCAAGCCAACTTGCACACTTCGACGGGCACAGTTGCCGTGACGATCGACGTTACTACGGAAGCCACGCAGGCGACCGTCACGGGACCGGG
Organism: Pirellulaceae bacterium; assembly: GCA_041744735.1. Taxonomy (GTDB): domain Bacteria; phylum Planctomycetota; class Planctomycetia; order Pirellulales; family Pirellulaceae; genus JBGTKH01. Next base: position 4,294 of record JBGTKH010000037.1, read on the forward strand.
CGGTCCTTTGGCCGGAGACGCGGTGGTGCAAATCGCCGGTAACAAGGGATCCGAGGTGTTTAACTTTGCTGCCGGCACGACACTCGCACAGATCCGCGACGCGGTAAATCTGCTCTCGGATTCGACGGGCGTGGAAGCGGCGATTGTGGGTGCTGACGTGGTGTTCAACTCGGTCGGCTACGGCACCGATCAATTCGTGGACGTGCAAGCCATTAGCGGCACGTTCACCGGGTCCGGCACGCGAAATGTTGGCACGGATATTGTTGCCAATGTCAACGGCACCAGCGCCCAAGGCAAGGGCAACAATTTGACGCTGCACACTGCCACGCTCGACCTCAGCGTCTCGGTGGTCGCGGCTGTCGGTGCGCCCTACACGGCGAATTTCACGATCACCGGCGGTGGAGCCCTGTTTCAGTTGGGTCCCGATGTGGTCGGAAACCAGCAGGCTCGGATCGGCATCACCAGCCTCAACACCGCCCAACTCGGAGGCGTGAACGGGCGACTCTTTGAGTTGCGTTCGGGCGGTACGAAGGCGCTTGATACCGATGCCAGTGGCGCTGCCTCGGTGGTTGATGAAGTGATTAGCAAAGTGACCCAATTGCGTGGCCGCTTGGGTGCCTTCCAGCGCACCACGCTGGACACAAACATCGCCTCGCTGAACGACACGGTGGCCAACTTGACCGAGGCCGAAAGCTCGATTCGCGACGCCGACTTCGCCACGGAAACAGCCAAGCTGACGCGAGCCCAAATCCTCGTGCAGTCCGGCACTGCCGTGTTGCAAATCGCCAACCAGAACCCGCAAAACGTGTTGGCTCTGCTGCGGTAAGGCCCGGGTTGAAATTTCGACGAACCATCCGACCGCCGATGCCTGACATCCCGTCGCATCGGCGGTCGTGCTGTTTCCAGGCCACATCACGCCCGGCTCTGCCCAAACTTTGGGTGGCTGGCACGTCTGCTTGTAGAAATCCAACTAAAGGCCCGAAGGTCTCCAGCCCGAAGACAAGAAGACGAGACGCTGCGTACATCTTTACGATTCACGCTCGGCCGAGGCAGCCGTAACATGGGGAGAATTCAATCGTCGGTCGGCTTGATCACCGGAGTGCCGATTGCGGACACGGTCGATCAGCTCATCTCCATCTCCGCGCGGCCGCGCGACCTGCTCGTCTCGCGCACCACGCAGCTCAAGCAGCAGCAGGTCGCGATCAGCCAACTGACCGCGCTGGTCATCGGTGTGCAACTGGCGGCCGACAAGCTCGGCAAGCCCGACACGTTCAACAAGACGGAAGTTACCTCGTCCAACACCGAATCGCTGTCAGCCACAGTGACCGGCTCGCCATCGATCGGCACGTATCAATTGACTCCCGTGCAGTTGGCGCAATCGCACCAGTTGCTCAGCGCCGGTGTGGCCAGTCGTACTGACCCGATCGGCGAGGGCACTTTTGCCTTTCGCGTCGGCGGAGTGTCAAGCTATAGTGTCCAGGTTGACGCCGATGATTCGCTGACCGATTTGGCGGACAAGATCAATGCGCTGAATTCGGGCATTACGGCCACGGTGATTAACGATGGTTCGAGCGGCACGCCGTATCGCCTGTCGCTGGTCAGCCAGAAGTCCGGCACGGTTGGCGAAATCACCATCGACGCGACCCCCGGCGGGCTGACATTTCAGGAAATTGCCGCCGCTCGCGACGCCGTGCTGCGAATTGGCGAGGCGGGCAGCGGCGTTCAGGTCACCTCGTCCTCGAACGAGTTCTCCAACGTCATTGACGGACTTAAACTAACGCTGCAAAGGACGTCCGCCGACCCGGTGACCGTGACCGTGAAAGGCACCGACAGTGAACTGGTCGCCAATGCCAATCTGTTTGTCGAGCAGTACAACAAGCTGCGCGATGCGCTAGCGGAACTGACAAAGTTCAATCCGGCCGACAATTCCACGGGCCTCCTGTTCGGTTCGAATGAGGCCCTGCGAATCGAATCCACGCTGTCGAGTCTGCTGTCCCGCCGCTTCGCCGGCGCGGGAAGCATTGTGTCGCTCGACGCCGTGGGCATCAGCTTGAACGACGATGGAAAACTGGCCCTCGACAGCCAGAAGCTGCGCGATCGCTACGCCGCCGATCCCGCCGCGGTGAAAGAGTTTTTCACACACAAGGACTTCGGTGTCGCGAAGAGGTTCAACGACGTGGTCGAATCGCTGGCTGGCGAAGGCAACTCGCTGCTGATCAACCGCACGCTCGCACTGCAACGCAAAATCGAGATCAACCAAGCACGAGTCGCCACATTCAACGAGCGACTGGCGCGCGAACGCGAGCGGCTGCTCAAGGAGTTCTTCGATTTAGAAAACGTGATCGGCAAGCTGCAGTCGAGCCTCACGGCGATTACTAACCTGCAGCCCATCCCACCGCTAGGCAGCAGTAACGGATGATCCACCGGTCGTTTAACCCGAAGCCGCAGGCGAGGGAGTAGGTCAGTACCGGCGTAGTATTCGTTGGCATTCCCTCTTTCCCTCGCCTTCGGCTACGGGTTAAACGACTTGATGCCACATTGGCGGGTAAGAGTCAGCTTGGCAAACCGTCCTAAGTACAAGAAGATATCCCGCCGATGGACACCACCGCTCGCGACGCCTACCTCGAAACGCAATTGCTCACAGCGCCGCCGCAAAAGTTGCGGCTGGTGCTGATCGACGGCGCGGTCCGTTTCGCCCGCAAGACGCTCGAACATTGGGACGCGGGACGGAACGAAGAGGCCTGCGAATCGTTGATTCGCTGCCGTGAGATCGTGAGCGAATTGCTGTCGTCTGTCAAAATCGACGAGTCGCCGCTGGCCCGCACAGTGGCCAGCGTGTACACATTTTTGTTTCAGTTGCTCACCGAAGCCCAACTCCGCCGCGACGGGCAAAAACTTCAAGCCGCTATCAAGATTCTGGAAGTCGAACGCGAGACCTGGCAACATGTCTGCCAACAATCACTCGCCGGTCCCAACCGCGGCACCCACCAGGGACTTCCGCCGGCTCAAATCTCAGAGACACCTCACACGGGCAGTTTCTCGCTCGAAGCCTAGACGGCATTTCAAAACCGTAGCTGCACTCGCCAGAGTGCGGATGGTTGCCGCAAGAACCCGCGTTCTGGCGAACACAGCTACGTCCTCTCGCCAATGCTGCCAAGTTAAATCGCATCGATCGTTGCGGTCCAACCCTAGGTGCGAATTCGACCCGTGCTTGCACGCTCGAAGATGTTACTTCATTATGGTCACTCGCATTCACGGCACCATTCACGCAGAGGGACGACCATTGACGGACACTCGGCAATTGATCCGCGTCGGACACAGCCCGGACCCGGACGACGCGTTTATGTTTTACGCGCTGGCGAAAGACAAGATCGACACGGGCGGTTATCGTTTCGAGCACGAACTGGTGGACATCGAAACGCTCAACCGCCGCGCGTTTGCCGGCGAGTTGGAATTGACGGCGCTCAGCCTGCACGCTTACGCGCACCTGTCCGACAAGTACATGATCTGTTCGTGCGGCGCCAGCATGGGAGACCAATACGGACCAATGGTCGTGGCCCGCCGCCCTCATTCGCTCGACGAACTGCGCACGCTGACTATTGCGGTGCCCGGCACGCTAACCACGGCATATCTGGCTCTGCGAATGTGCTTGAACACAGATTTCCAATACGTCGTGGTCCCATTCGATCAGATCATCGAGGTCACTGCCGCTGGCGAGTTTAACGGAAAGCGAATCGACGCCGGGCTGATCATTCACGAGGGGCAGCTCACTTATGCCGGCGAGAATCTGCAATTGCTCGTGGACCTCGGCAAGTGGTGGCACCAAGAGACGAATCTGCCGCTACCCTTGGGCGCTAACGGCATCCGCAAGGATCTGGGCGCCGAAACAATGGCCGAAGTAACCCGGCTGCTGAAAGAAAGCATTCAGTACGGCCTCGAACATCGCGGCGAAGCGTTGGATTACGCGCTGGGCTTCGGCCGCGGGCTGGATCGCGGCATGGCCGACACATTCGTAGGCATGTACGTGAACGATTGGACGCTCGATTTCGGTCCCCGTGGCCGCGAAGCCGTCACGCAACTGCTGGCCCGCGGTCATCAAGCCGGCGTGATCCCCAAGCTGGTCGTGCCCGAGTTCGTCGGATAGAATTCGCTCATGCCCGACCCCATCCTGAAACCGCCCGAACCGCCGGAGAAGCCGCGCGGCTCGTGGCTCTCCATCACGCTGGCCGCGCTGCTTGGCGTGGCGGCCTTGATTGTGCTGTCCTTCTTAACGCTCGGGCAGTTGCTTCCTGTGGTGGTCATCGGCGGACTGATCTTCGCCGTCATTGGATTCCACTATTTCGTCTGGGGATGGTGGCTCGGCAAGCTGATTGAACAGGCCAGCGAGGATGAAGAGGACGAGCAGTAAGGCAAGTCCGGCTTATTAATTTACCCGTAGCCGAAGTCGCCAGACTTTGGAGGATCGGCCAAACTCTGGCGAGTTCGGCTACGCTGATTGGTACGTCCTTATCCGGGACTTGCCTAAGCACGCTGCGAGCGATGATTCAAAACGTGACCGGCACATTCGGTACCGGTGAAGCCGTGTCGACGGTGGCCTCGCGTTCGTCATCGACACTTGGCACATCGATCGGCAGTCTGATCCCAGCGAGTTGGAGGAAGTTGGCCAGCAGTGGATAACCGGCTTCGGTCAAGATCGATTCCGGATGAAATTGCACGCCGACGACCGGTCGCTCGCGATGCTGCAGACCCATCACAACGCCGTCGAGCGTGCGGGCCGTGACTTCCAGGTACTGAGGCAGCGTGGCTTCATCGACAACCAGCGAATGATAGCGGCACACGACCAGCGGATGGGGCACGCCCGCAAAGACTCCGCGGCCATCGTGAAAGACTTCGCTCGTGCGGCCGTGCATCGGCTCGCGTGCGCGAACGATCTTGGCCCCAAACGCCGCCGCGATCGCTTGATGACCGAGACAGACACCCAGCAACGGAATCTCCGGCCAGAATCGCTGCACGAGTTCGACCGAACAACCGGCTTCGTTCGGCGAACATGGACCCGGCGAAAGTACGATGGCACGCGGCGACATCTCGCGCACATGCTTGGCAGTAGTCGCGTCGTTGCGCACGACCAGCGTCTGCTGGCCCAGCCGCTGAAAATACCGCGCCAGATTGTGCACGAAACTATCGTAGTTGTCGATGAGCAGAATCACGGGTGAATATTGTAGCTCGGGACCATTGTCCCGAGCGATTCGCGGTCGTTATTGTTTGGGGCAAGGGACGCAGCGTGTCGCGACTTGCGGGGTTGTAGCTCGGGTCAATTGTCCCGAGCTACAGCAGGGAACGGATCAGGCCTTTCGCTTTGTGCCACGTCTCTTCGTATTCGCGGCGCGGGTCGGATTGGGCGACGATACCGCCGCCGACGGGCATCTGCCACCAGCCACGTCCGGCGGTGATCGTCCTAATCAGGATACTGAGGTCCAGCGACCCGTCAAAGCCGAGGTAACCGAGCGATCCGCAATACGCGCCGCGGGCCGTCGGTTCCAGCTCGGCAATGATCTCCATCGCGCGGACCTTCGGTGCGCCGGTAATCGACCCGCCGGGAAACGCCGCGCGAACCAAGTCCAGCGGCGTGTGCTGCTCGTCCAATTCGCCCACCACGGCCGACACCAAATGCTGCACGTATTGATAGATTTCGAGCCGGCAGAGCTGCGTAACGCGGACACTCTCCGGCCGGCAGACGCGCGACAGATCGTTACGCAGCAGGTCGACGATCATCACATTCTCAGCGCGGTCCTTTTCGCTTTGCCGCAAATCGTCGCCCGCAAACAGGTCGGCTTCGGGATGGGCCGTCCGCTGCCGAGTGCCCTTGATCGGCCGCGTCTCCACCTGCCGATCATGCACGCGCACGAACCGTTCGGGAGACGCACTGAGGATCTGAAAATCGCCGAGATCGAAGTAACCCGCAAACGTCGCCGGATTGCGGTGTCGCAGCCGCAGATACAACGAAACAGCATCGTCACGCGCCGGATACAATAGCCGCTGCGCTATGTTTACCTGAAACACATCGCCGGCGTGGATGTACTCGACCGCACGCTGTACCGCTTGCTCGTAGAGCTCGGCAGAGAAGTTGCTCGTCAATCCGCTCGGTCCAGCGACCGGAAATTGCCGCGCCAGTTGGTCCGCGTGCAAATTGGGAACCGTGAGTGAACTGGCGGCCGTGAGACGTTCTCGCGGCCTGCTTGCGCCAATCCACTCGCGAAACTGCTCGAGCCGCTCAGCCGCCCGGCGCCGTCTCAGCGACGGTTCCGTTTCGGGCAAGCCCTGCGACACAATCCACGCGCGGCCGACCGCATGATCGAATGCCAGCACGACGTCGTACAGCGCCACCGCGAGCGCCGGCACGCCGAACTCGTCACACCGCGCGGCCGGCACTCGTTCCAAGCTGCGATTTAAGTCATAGCTGAACAGCCCCGCCGCCCCGCCTTGGAACGGCGGCAGTCCCCGCACGCTCGACGATGTCATCCCTTGCATCCGCTGGTACAACTGCGTCAGTCCATCGCTGCCGTCGGCGCGTAGCGAAAGAAAGTCGAACGCATCGGCCGTCAAATACGAATACCGTCCAAGCACCGGATCACGCAGCGCACTGTCCAGAAACAAACAATGCGGCAAGCCGCACAGACGCAGCCAAATTTCCTCCGCGTCCGGCGCGGGGACCAACTCCTCGACCAACGGCGCGAATTCGGACTCGGGAGACACGACCTCAGAGATGTCAGTCCACATCGTTGTCGTCCGATGCAGCGCGTGCCAGCGCATCCGCAACCGCCAGCAGCATTTTCAGAGGCAATTCGAATCCGGGGAGCAAGGGCGTCGTGTAAACGTCTTTCTCTCGAATGACGACGTCCACGAACTTCTTCCCTTTGCGTCTGACGACGGTCATCTGGTGGCGGAAACGATCGATAATCCAATACTCCTTCCGGCCGACTTCATCCGGCAGGTCACAGATTCGAGCACACTTGCGAGCCCGCCAGTCCAGACTCTTCACTTGATGGTAGTGATACCGTTTGTAGGTTGGACGCCCTCGTCCGACCAGGAATCCGCGTGAAACATCGGACGGACGAGGGCGTCCATCCTACGATTCCAGCAAATGGTATCAGTACCCACTTGATCCGCCAGCACCACGCCGGAACAATGCCAAACTAACTCTCTTGTTATATCTCGCCGGGGACAACACCAAGGCTGGTCGACGTCCTCGCGGTTCGTGTCCTGTTTGTGGGTCGAGGGTGATCCAAACAATGTCTCCGCGCTGCGGCACGTATGCGGTCTTGCGTTTCACCAGACCTCCTTGCCAACGGCAGATCCCGTGTGCCACTCGCCGTGCAGATTGTCGTCAGTAACATCTTGCAACAATTCATCCAGACTAGGCGGTGTATCGCTGTCAACTTGTACGATTAGCTTGCCTTCGACGAGCGACAACTCGACAGGCAAGTTGTCGCGGAGGCCCGCTTCGATGGCAAACGATTTTGGAATGCGGAGCGCCAAGCTATTTCCCCACTTCTGTACACGCGTCTTCATCAAATTCTCCCTGTGTCTACAACGAAGATACGTCGGCGAAAGAATCTCGTCAACGGATGAGTTCGTGGCGACTTGCCTAACTTCCGCTAGTTCGACGCTTTGCGGCTCTCTTCGCTTGGTGACTCTGTTCTTCCTGCGTCAAGAATCCCCAGCGGAGGGCTTCGTCTTGGCGGTAGTGTTTGCCGAGTGTCAGGGCCGTGGTCGCTTTGGCCAATTCGTAGCCCAGATAGAAGGCGTGCGACGGATCGAGGTTTCTCGGTTCCGTGGCCAGTAGGAGATCGAGCAGATCGAAGGGATCGGTGTCTGCCAAGTGAAGGCCGGCGCTGATTAAGTGCAATTGGCCGCCTTCGGCGAAGATGCGATAGTTGTGGTCCTTGATTTGTGCGGCCAGCAGATTCAGTTCATCGGCACCTTGCTCGTATAACTTCGGATCGCGCAGCATGAGCAGATTCGGTTCGAGATGCTTGGGAGGAATTTTGCTGCGCACCGCATAATGCATGAGCCGCCGAGCTAAGTCGCACTCTTTCACGCTCGTCCGCGCCCAGTTGATCACCTGCGTCGTCAGCACACTGCGGATGCCCAATTCTTGGCAAATGCCCAGCAGCACAACGTTCACGCCGGCCGAATCGACGTCGGTCAGTTCGGTCAAGTTACCGATGCCCATCAGCATTTCCGCATCGGGATAACGGCGGCGGACTTCCATGTAGCGGCCCAAGCTGGCGGTGAACCCGCAGCCGATCGGCTCCAGCACGGGATCGATGCGCAGCCGCACACCGGCCGCGGCCAGCAGCTCGATGGTTTCATCCAGACCGCCGAGCGCCGCGAAATCGTCGGGAATGACGACGACTTCGCAGCCCCAATCGCGCGCCGCGTCGCGATTGCTGGAATTGACTGACAGCACCAGTTCGGCCCCAGCGCAAACCGCCGGTTCGATTTCGGCCGGATTCAAACTGTCGATGGAAACTCGCAGCCCCGCGTCGCGGAGTGCCTTTACACAATCGGTCACTTTGGCCGCGGCCCACGGCTCACCCGGATCACAGCCCACGTCGATCAGGTCCGCGCCGTCGCGGGTAAGACGTTTTGCTTCGGCCAGAATCTCTTCGAGCGTCAGCCGCGGCGCGTGGTTGATTTCGGCCAGGATCTCATTGTCGTACGTGCCGTAATCGTCGCGTCTCCGGTCTTGTTGCCCGAAGGACTCGGGCAATTGCCGCAGATCGCGCGGGCCGCGTTCGACGGGCACACCCGCGCTTGCTTGAACCACTTCCAAATCTCCTTCGCAATAACCGGGCAGCAGCACGCGCGTAACACCTGCCGACTTCGTCAGATGCCGAGCAACCCATTGCGGCGTCATTAAAGCCGCCACGGTAATCGGCAACACGTCGATCGTGTAATCGAAATCGGCGTCTCGCGCGAGTTGCTCGACCACGGACCGCAACGCATGCTCGGCCAGCCGCCCAGTCACAAATTGGATGTGTTCGCGGTCCATATTAGTCGAGGAATGAAGGACGAAGGATGAAGGACGAAAACACAGAGATACGAACTATGGAGCGTGGTGGATGCGAACAGCGATACACACTTCATTTCCCTCAACACTCAACGCTCATCCTTCATCCTTCATCCTTCATCCTTCGTCCTTCATCTTTCGTCCTTCGTCCTTCGTCCTTCCGAAATCCGCCGTTCACGCACACGACTTGGCCGGTAATGAAATCCGCGGCGGGCGAGACCAAGAACCGCGCGACGCGGGCTACGTCTTCGGGCGTGCCCCAGCGGCCTAGCAGCGATTCTTGTTGGGCACGCTGTTGCCAATAGTCCGACGATTGCTCGCCCCACGCCGTCTTGATCCAGCCCGGCGCGATGCAGTTCACACGCACGTGCGGCGCCAGAGACGCGGCCAAACTCTTGGTAAACGCCATGACCGCGCCTTTGACCGCGGCAAACATCTCGCCACTGTCGCCGGCCATGCCGCGTTCGGCCTGATCCCAGCCCATGTTCAGGATCACTCCGCTGGCGATTCCGGCCGCATGCTGCTTCATGCGCTCGCCGATCAAACGCGAAAGTCGCATCGTCGCCGTGACATCGACGCGCCAAAGCTGCTCCAGTTTTCGTTCGAAGGACCAATCGGCCGCTGCGCCGGTTAGCACGTCCGCACCGGCATTATTGATCCAAATGTCCACGCCGCCGCGCCAACGCCACGCTTCGTCGACCAGTGCGTCCTGTGCGTCGGTATCCGCCAAGTCGCGCGATGCAACGTGTGCGGCTTGTCCCATTTGAACGATCTGCGCTGCCACTTGCTGCGCGGCCGCGCGATTGGTGCGGCAAT
>JBGTKH010000038.1:0-7535 GCA_041744735.1 Pirellulaceae bacterium
TTCATCGGCCCAGTCAGCCGATTGGTATCACTGCCTCGTTCGATACCAGCCCACCACGCGACGCCCACCACTATGACCGACGCTCACGCCCAGCGCACGCTGCTCGATGAACTCGACGCCCGCCAAGATGAAGTGCTCGACCAGTTGGACGAATTAAACCTGCGCATCGAAAGCGTGCTTAAAGACTGGTTGTTCACCCATCGGTCAGACCGTCCGGTCTCACCTTCCTGAGCACGCGCCTTCGTCGACCATTGCCGGCGCGTCAGAAGCTCTTCGTTTTGAATTGATCCAGAAGTCGCGTAATTGCTGCGCCCGCCGGAGCAGGCGGCAAGTAAACACGATGAACGGCTCCGCCCATTGACTTTTCCCTTCGTGTCGGAGCACAATGCAGGTGGGAGAGCAGTAAAAGGGCCGATCGATGATCAATTTTCTTGGAAACCTGACTGGCCAGTTTGGCACATTGGCTTTGCACCTTTCGGCCGGTAAAGAACAAACGCACGAAGCTTCATCTGCTGCCAAAGAGGTGTTTTACACTCTCTTGGAGATTGTCCCTGAGCTACTTGTCACGGCGTGGCGGGTTTACCTCAGGGAGGTGACCCTTGGGATAGAAGTGTTTTCAGACGAATTTCGGGACAAATTCCAAGAGTCCATCGACCCGTTTCTTGAAGGGATTAAGCAGCTAAACGCCGCGCACCCGGGTCACGAGAAGCAATTTGCCAAGCTCATTTCGGCGATTGAATCGATTCGAAGGGAGTCCGAATTGCTGTTTGAATCCGCCGATTTGTCAAAACTCGAAGAGTCGAAGCGAGCACTTTGCGAAGGTAGACTTCTCAGCGTAGAGGCGTTTGCGAATGAGTTTCAAAGGGGTTAATCCATCGCTGCTCGACAAGATCCGGGGCTGGAAGTTAAGCGAATACGTTTCCCGCGAGTTCTTTCTACGCTTGGCTGATGATTTAACAGCCAAGTCACCATCAGAAATCCCAGTTCACGATCGCGGGATGCTGTGGACCATTCAGGTACACGACGGCGAGCATCCGCAAAACTATTACGTGTTCACGGTGCGATTGCACCGCAACGACATGGACTTCTGGGTTTCGGATTGTAGCTGCGTGGGCATCGATCGCAGCGGAGAGATATTCTGGTCAAGCGTCGATACGCAGTAGCCATCGTCAATCCTTGTGGTCCAAATGCCCCGACTTGCCGATCGCGCGCAGCAGGCGCAGGCCGATCAGGATGCTGACGACACAGCCCGCCGCGCCCAGGATCGAGATTTGGTGAAAGCCGAGAAAGGTATTCACCGGGAACAACAGCGGCGGGACTTTGTTGCTCAACAGCAGCGACGAACCAAGAAACAACGCGCTGGTCATCATCCCCAGTACTAGCCGGTTGACCGACGGGCCGAGCCCGCGGTGGTCTAAGTGCACGTCGAATTTGCCCAGCCGCACTTGCTCGAAGATGTCCATGATCCGCCGCGGCAGCACTTCGGCCAATTGCTCCAGCTCGGCGTACACGCGCCGTATCTTGCGCATTTGTCGGGCGGGCGAGAGTCGCCGCAACAGCAGCGTGCGGTGAAACGGCTGCATCACCTCCATCAAGCTGAACTGCGGGTTGAGCATTTTGGCCGTGCCTTCGAGCGTGACCAGTACCTTGATCAGCATCGCCACCTGTGCCGGCAGTGAGATTTGATTGCGGCGGATGATTTCGACCATGTCTTGCAGCGCCCCGCTGAGATCGAAATGGGCCAGCGACTGTGTGGCGTAGTGGCCGACGAAATCCGCCACGTCGACGGCCAGCGCCCCTTCGTCTAATCCCGGCGGCACGCTGCCGATGCGTTTGATCAGCGAGGTGAGCATTTGCACGTCCCGGTTGACGATCGACAGCAACATGTCTTCGATGTTTTCTCGCAGCCGCTCGTCGATCCGTCCCACCATGCCAAAGTCCAATAGGCCAATGACGTTGCCCGGCAGCAACACGATGTTGCCCGGATGCGGGTCGGCGTGAAAGAAGCCGTGCTTGAAAATCATCTCCAGGTACAAGTCCGCGCCGCGCCGTGCGACTTCGCCTAGTTCGATCCCGGCGGCCATCATCCGTTCGGTTTCGCTCAGTTTCATACCCTCGATCAATTCCATCGTCAGCACGCGCGGTGTGCAGAGTTCGGAGTGCGGGCGCGGGATGCAGATGGTGGGGTTGTCGGCGAACATGGCGGCGAATTGATTCAGGTTGCGTTCTTCGCGGCCGAAGTCCAACTCGCGCCGTAGCGAGCGAGCCATTTCCGCCACGGTGGTCGTGGGATGATACGGCTTGAATTCCTCGAGATGCTCGGCCAATTGAGCGATGCCGGCCAGCACGTCCAGGTCGTCGTGCACGACCTTTCCGATGTTCGTGTGCTGGACCTTCACAACCACTTGTTCGCCGCTCAGCAGGCGCGCGCGGTGCACCTGGCCGATTGACGCCGAGGCAATCGGTTCTTCTTGAAACTCGCGAAACAATTGGTCAATTGGCTGCCCCAGTTCATGCTCGACCGTGGCTTTAACTTCAGCAAACGGATCGGCCGGCGCGTCTGTTTGAAGTTGCTTCAGTTCGTCGGCCAACTTGACGCCGACCAAGTCGGGACGTGTGCTGAGCAACTGGCCCTGCTTGATAAAAGTGGGGCCAAGTTCGCCGAGCACCAACCGAATCCGCGTCTCGTGGCTGTGCCGGGCCAGCGCTTCGCCATCGCGGTCTTTGAGCTGATCTTTGACGAAATCCACATTCAGCCGGCTGATCCAGTCCGCCAAACCGTACTTGCTGAGGACCGACAGAATATCGGTCCAGCGTTTCACGTTGCGGTAGACTTGCGGGATGGTCGTAATCTTCATGAGTTTACCCGTTTCCATTCTAACCGTGCCCGGCGCGGGCCGCCAATGCGAACGACCCCTTCGCTTGACCCGGCGGCGCGAATTGGCGACACTATGCCCTAACCCGCACGGGCCGATGAATCCTACCGCATGTTGTTTCCCGCCAAACAATGTCTTGTAGCCGAACTCGCCAAGAGTTCGGACCCCTTCGTAACGCTCCGAACTCTTGGCGAGTTCGGCTACAATAAACTCGAAACATTCCTTGCAATCGCGAGTCTCTCATTCACAATGGCCTCGTCTATCTCTGCCGCGAGAACGGCAACCTGGACTGCGTAGATGCGGGGACGGGCGAAGAACTATACGAAGAGCGCACGACGGCAGATCGCCATCGCGCGTCGCCTGTCTATGCCGACGGCAAGATATACCTGACCGCCCGCAACGGCATCGTGACGGTCGTCAAAGCGGGCCGCGCCTTTGAAATCCTGGCTCAAAACGACATGCAGGAAGCCATATCCTCCTCGCCGGCCATCTCCAACGGGCGGATTTACCTGCGCACGTTCGACGCACTGTATGCCATCGGGCCGGCAAATTAAGCCAACAAAGTTTACCCGCCAAGATACTTCCGGCCATGTCTCTCGTCGAATTCATTGCAATTCTCTGCCAGACCTGTTGACGAAATGGCTAACTGGCCGATAATTGTGAGTAGAAATTCGACGACTCCCCGGCCTTCGGGTCGGTTCGGCCGGTCTATACGATCGGCCATTTTTTTGCGCCGACAGGAAATCTTGGAGATGGCCCAACCTGCGCATCCGAAGAAACGATCCATCATTTACGTCGATGGCTTCAATCTCTACTACGGCGCGTTACGCGGTGGGCGATACAAATGGCTTAACTTGCAAAAATACTTCCAGTTACTGCGACCCGCAGACGACATTCAGGCGATTCGCTACTTCACGGCGCTAGTCCACGGTCCCACAAAACCAAGTCAGCAAGTTTATTTGAAGACACTGGAAACGCTTCCACTTGTCACGACGATTCTTGGCAAGTTCAAAGTAAAGCAAATCAGTTGTAGGCTGACCGCATGTACGTTCACCGGAAGCCGAATTTTTTCGAGCCAAGAGGAAAAGCGAACAGATGTGAACATCGCCATTCAGATGCTTGATGATGCGTACCAGGACAGGTGCGACCGACTCGTTTTGGTAAGCGGCGATTCAGATCTTGTGCCGGCCGTAAATCTGGTCAAGCAGAGATTTCCAGGCAAAGAAGTCGTCGTGTACGTTCCCGCTCGGAATGCGACCCGCGGAGCCGCCACCGAGCTTCGGGCGAGTGCCGACAAGCACCGCCTGCTTCCGCTCAATCTCCTCGCACATGCCCAGTTGCCGGCAGCGATTCCCGACGGCTCTGGCGGCATTATTCACAAGCCGGCATCGTGGTGAGTCAATTGATTTCACCCAACTCCCCTTCCGGTGTCTTTGGGGCGTCTGCTAAGATTCACAATTAACCAGCCCGTAATCTCTTCAAGCAGTCCCGCCTATGCGCCGCAACGACATCCGCAATATTGTCATCATCGCTCACGTAGACCACGGCAAAACGACGTTGGTCGATTGTTTGCTGCGCCAGAGCGGCCAATTTCGCGACAGCCAGTTGCAGGGTGAGTGCATCCTCGATAGCAACGATCTGGAACGCGAACGCGGCATCACGATTCTGGCCAAGAACATCGCCCTGCCGTACAACGGTGTGAAAATCAATATCATCGACACGCCGGGGCACGCGGATTTCGGCGGTGAAGTGGAACGGGTGGTGCGGATGGCCGACGGGGCGGTGCTGTTGATCGACGCGGCGGAAGGCCCGCTGCCGCAAACGCGGTTCGTGCTCACAAAGGCCCTGGAGTTCGGTCTCAAGCCGATCATCGTGATCAACAAGATCGACCGCCCCGACGCGCGGCCGCTGGAAGTGCTCGAAGAGGCGTTTGAACTGCTGATGGAATTAGGCGAAGACACGCACCAGGGCGACTATCCACATCTGTTCGCCAGCGGCAAAGACGGCTACGCGACCGGCAGCTTGGACGCCCCGACCGATTCGATGCGCCCACTGCTGGACATGGTGCTGAAGGAAGTGCCCGGCCCGCAGGTTGAACTCGATGCGCCGCTGCAGATGCTGGTCACCACGCTTGACTGGTCCGAGTTCGTCGGCCGCATTGCCATCGGCCGCATCCAGTCGGGCAATTTGAAAAAGGGTCAGACGGTGGCTTTAATGCAGGCCAACGACGAGGTGATGGAAGCGAAAATTACGACGCTGTACGTTTTCCAAAACCTGGGCCGCTTGGAAGTCGACGAGGCCACCGCCGGCGACGTGGTGGCGGTCGTCGGGCTGGAAGACGTGGAGATTGGCGACACGATCTGCCACCGCGAACATCATCGCCCGCTGCCGCGGCTGACGGTCGACGAGCCGACGCTGGAGATGATTTTCAGCATCAACAATTCGCCGCTGGCGGGCCGTGAAGGAAAATTCGTTACCACGCGGCAACTGCGCGAGCGGCTGTTCCGCGAACTCCAGCGCAATGTCGCGCTGCGCGTGCGACAAGTCGAAGGATCGGATTCGTACGCGGTGTCCGGCCGCGGCGTGCTGCACTTGTCGGTGCTGATCGAAACCATGCGACGGGAGGGCTACGAGCTGTCGGTCGGCAAGCCGCACGTGATCCTGCACGAGAAAAACGGAAAGAAGGAGGAGCCGTTTGAATCGCTGGTCATCGAAGTCCCCACGTACAAGCTGGGCCCAGTGATGGAGATGGTCGGCGAGCGGCGCGGGATGCTGGACCACATGGACACACACGGCGACTACACGTACGTCACGTTCATGATCCCGGCCCGCGGCCTGATCGGACTGCGGACCAAACTGCTCAACGCGACGCAAGGCACGGCCGTGATCCATCACCGCTTCGCCGGCTACAGGCCGATGGAGGGCGAAGTGCCGCGGCGGCCCAACGGCGTGCTGGTCTCGATGGCTGGCGGGCGAGCCGTGGCGTTTGGGCTGGACGGATTGCAACAGCGAGCCGACTTGTTCGTGGCCCCCGGCGATGAAGTGTACGAAGGCATGATCGTGGGCGAGAACAGCCGCGACAACGATCTGCCGGTCAATCCCACCAAGGAAAAGAAGCTCACCAACATGCGGGCTTCCGGCAGCGACGACAACATTCTGCTCAAGCCGCCCCGGAAACAGTCGCTGGAAACTGCCCTCGAGTACATCGAAGAAGACGAGCTCGTGGAAGTCACGCCCACGCAAATCCGCCTGCGCAAAGCGATCCTCAAAGAAACCGACCGCCGCCGCGAACAACGCAAGCGGGCCTAGAGGAAATCTTGGCGACTGCAAGGTAAGGTCATTCGGCCGACCGACACTCGGCGTCAATAGAGTTCAAACATGTGCTCGCCGCCGTGGGCAGGATTGCCAACCAGTCTTTGGCCGCGCGGGTCGATCACGAAGTCTAGATATTCGAGCGGAATCTGACCGATGAGCACCGGCACGTCGTTCGGTACTTCCATAACATCGGTCGGGCATTCGCGACCCTGAATAGTTAGGCGGGCCGTTCCGTAAATCGCCGCTTCGGACTGGCCGGTTGTGCTCGTGACACGTTTGCTTGACTTCTTCGTCAGGCCGAGCTGTTGAATCAAACGAGATGGAAGCGCCAATAGAGTCGCCCCCGTATCCACCAAGGCGTCGTGAACGGTGACACGTCGAACTTGCTCCGGAGCGCACAGACCACGTTTGCTAGCCCACAGGTCCTCCAGGTTTTCGATGGTTGCCTCGGTCAAGACTCTTCCCACAGTTTCGGACTCCATGACCGTCGCTCCTTCCAGAATTCGTGAGGCAGCGAAGGTGAGATCGCTGAACGAGATTCACCTATTCAATATAGACTTCCTCAAGCGATGGGCGCGAAAACATCGGCGACGCGGCAAAGAAACCCCGGCAAGATATCGGCGGCGGTTAGCTCATCACTTTCGCCGAGGCGTTGCGACGCGGATTCATTCGGCCGGTAGACGTGCAGCTTGCGAGTGGATGGATCGATGATCCAAACCAACGAAACACCTGCGACGAAGTATTCCTCGACCTTCATCTCGACATCGGAAAACAGATCGTTCGGCGAAACCACTTCGACAGCCAAGTCGGGAGCAATGGGACAGTGCCCGTCTGGCAACCCGTCCGCAGGAACTCGCGCACGTCGCAAGAACGAGACATCGGGCTTGCGTACTTTCGTCGAAGAGTCGGGAAAGCACTGGTAACTTCCCTCGACAATTGCCAGCCCGAGACCTTTCTCGTGGGCAAAATTTGCGATCAGTCGATACAACTCGCTGGCGATCAGGCTCGATTTCCACCCCATATCCTTCTCCACCAGTTGGCCGTCGACCAGTTCGTACCGGTCGCCGTCCGGCATTCGGAGAAGATCTTCCGGCGTAAAAATGGCGTTTGACTGGCCGATTGCCATGACGAGAGTGCTCCTTCTATCGCATCGGCTTTGATTGTACCACGGAACGTCAGGTGGCTCAAACAGCGAAACAATCCGGGTAGTGGTACATTTTGGTAGCCGAAGTCGTGAGACTTCGGAAGTGTCACCACTTCCGCTACGGCAACTTGTACCACTACCACACGCTGAATCTGCTTGCCGTTTGGGACTCCGGTGGACTATGATGAGCCTGCCTACAG
>JBGTKH010000039.1:0-13424 GCA_041744735.1 Pirellulaceae bacterium
TTGTGAGCGCCGAAGGTTTCCACGGCAACCTGACGATCGCCGAGCAACGCCGGAAGTGGCTCACCGAGAACTTCGACGTCAAAGACTTTCTGACGGTGAAGGAAGTCATCGACGGTTCGTCGCTGAAGAAGGCAACGAAGAGTCGTCAAATGGTCGTCGTCCACAGCGACGAGTTTGACAGCCACGATGGCAAGCTGCAAATGACCGGCGCGGACACGGACCTGCAGCGATATGTGCAGGCCGTTCGCCGGCTACGCGACGCGGGATACAACCGCGTCATTGTGACTACTGACCACGGTTTTTTCCACTGGCAGCCTGACGATGACGAGATCGACGGCCAAAAGCCGGACGGGGATCTGCAGTGGCAGCATCGGCGAGCGATGGTTGGTCACAAGCTGTCCCATCCACAGGCGATCCACCTGAAGGTTTCTCAATCCGATTTGGAAGCGATGGTTCCTCGCAGCGTCAGCGCGTTTCGAACCTACGGCGGCCTGGGTTTCTTCCACGGCGGAGCGACGTTGCAGGAGTTGATCATTCCCGTCGTCGTGGCCCAGTGGCCCGCCAAGGCCAAGAAGATCACGGTGGTGCTCAAGCCGGTACAGCACATCACCAGCGAGATTCCACGGGTGCAGGTGCAAGCCGGAGCGACGGGACAGATCACCCTGTTCGGCCCGGACAGCAACTTGCTGGCGCGTAACGTCATGGCAAAGATCAAGGATCCGGCCACTGGGAAAGTTGTCTTCAAACACGCCAATCCTGTAACGATTGAACCGGAGGGCGAGGTTGTGACTATCCCACTGAGCTTGGTGGACCCACGCCCGCAACTTGCGTTCGGAACGCTGCTGCTCGTGCAACTGCTGGATGCCGACGACGAGGAGATCCTGGCACAAGAAGAAATCACCTTGCGAACGGAAATAAATGATGAGTGGTAGTAGAACGGAATTCATTCCGTTCAATCCGAAGAATTCGAGTAAGACAAGACGAACGGAATGAATTCCGTGCTCCTCGATAATCGAAACCAGAAGAAGGAACGGAATGAATTCCGTTCTACGAGCGAAACAATGACCAAATCGAGTCATCCTGACTGGGTCGACACACTCGACCAAAAACTAATTGATGCGTTCCCTGGTCGCGTCGTGCGCAAGAACCTTGTCCAGCGACTGAAGGTTGGGTTCAGCATCCCGGTCTACGTGCTCGAGTATTTGCTCGGCAAGTACTGTTCAACCACGGACGACAGCCAGATCGATGCCGGTTTGCAGAACGTTAAGGACATGATCAAGGAGCGGATCGTTCGCTCCGACCAGAACGAGCTGATTAAGGCGAGGTTGCAGCGAAATCGGTCGCTCAAAATGATCGACTTGATCACGGTGACGTTCGACGAGAAGGACCAGGGCGGAAAGTACTGGGCAAAGTTTGCCACATCGGGACTGGACAAGGTTCACATCGACGAGCGCGTCGTGCATCAGTACGAAAGGACGTTGACCGGCGGCGTTTGGTCGAATCTGGAGTTGGCATTCGACGAGTCGATTGTTCACGGGGGTGTGACACGGCCGTTTGTTCTGAAGCGGATGCAGCCGATTCAGATCGCCAGTGCCAACCTCGACGAATTCTGTCAGGGGCGGCGGGCCTTCACGCGCGAGGAGTGGGTATCGGTGCTGCTTCGCACGATGGGCTACGAGGGCGCCGAATCGACCTTCAGTTGGCGGCGCAAGCTGTTCTACCTGCTGCGGCTCGTGCCGATGGTGGAACGCAATTACAATTTGATCGAGCTTGGCCCCAAGGAAACCGGCAAGTCGTTCGTGTTCCGAGAGATCTCGCCCTACGCCAATCTCCTGTCGGGCGGCCAAGGCGCTGTCACCGATCTGTTCGGCTGGAAAAATCGCAAGGACAAACCGGGCTTGGTCGTGAAATACGATCTCGTGGCCTTCGATGAAGTTGCGGGAAATAACTTCAAATCCGCCAACGACAAGGACATGTACAAGGGTTACATGGAGCAGGGATCATTTTCCCGAGGCGACGATAAAGGCACGATTTCCGCCGAGGCGGGCATCGTCTTCAACGGCAACATCCAGGGGGACATCGAGACGCTGGTCGAGACATCGCATTTGTTTGCGCCGCTGCCCGAGACGATCCGCGATGACGATGCGTTCCACGACCGCTGGCATGCTTACTTGCCCGGCTGGGAAATGCCGAAGCTAACTCCGAATCTGTTTACGTCGCACTTGGGATTCATCGCCGATTACATTGCCGAAATCTTCCACAACGAGTTGCGGCCGCTCAACTACACGGATTCTTACGAACGTTACTTTGCCTTTGGGCCGAATCTCGGCCACCGCGACCGCAAGGCCGTGATGCGGACGGTGTCCGGGTTGATAAAGTTGATCCATCCCGACGGCGAGGCCAGCAAACAGGATCTGGCGGAGTACTTGGCATTCGCACTCGAAATGCGCCGCCGCGTCAAAGAACAACTCAAGCGGATCAATCCCACCGAGTTTCGTACGGCCGACCTGACATTCATTGACAAAGAAACCGGCGACGAGATCTCCGTGCGCTGTCCGGAGATTCGCGAGATTGTGGATGCATCGTCGGCACCGGCCGATCCTGGTCACGCCGCTTCGGTGAAGCACGGATCTCGATCCGGCCCCAAGGAAGTCTTTCACGGCTACGAGTTGCTGATGCCACTTGAGGCCGGTGGCATGGCCGAGGCGTTCATGGCCCGTAAACAAGCGACCGGCGAAACCGTGTTTCTTAAGCGAGTGCGAACCAAGTCCGCGGACAAGGATGCGCTGGAGCGAGAAATACGGATTTACGAGAAGCTGATGCGGATCAGCACGGACCACGTGCTGCAGGTTCTCGACTTCATGCGGGACGACGACTGCATCGCATTGGTGACCGAATTCGCCGACGGTGGTGATCTGAGAACCTACGTGGATGAACGAGGTGACGGCCACGGTTTGGTAACAAGTGAAGCCAAGGAAATTGCCACATCGATCGCGGCGGCACTGAAGGAGCTGCACTCGCACGACATCGTTCATCGCGATCTGAAGCCTCCGAATGTTCTCTGCTTGCACAGCCGCTGGAAGCTGGCTGATTTCGGAATCTCGAAGAACCTGTCGCGCGTCGTGACGCAGAAGACATTTCAGCAATATGGCACGTTGGGCTATGCCGCGCCCGAGCAGTTCCAGGGCGTGGAAGCCAAACCCAGCGCGGACATTTATTCGTTCGGAAAGGTCGTGGTCTTCCTGTTGACCGGCCAAACGGACGTAGACTACGTTCGATTTCCCGCTTGGCGTGCCTTCGTCGTTCCCTGCATTAACACCGATCCGCAACAACGGCCGGCGATTGACCAGATTATTCAGGACCTCGCGCACATCCCAATTTGAATCACATGCCAATCGACAAGTCGGGGTGACAGGATTCGAACCTGCGACCTCTTGGTCCCGAACCAAGCGCTCTACCAGGCTGAGCCACACCCCGAGTCGCGTGCCGGTCGTATCATACCTTGCCAAGCGCCGCGGTCAAAGGGGGATCTCGTCCTGGCTGATCAACGGCACGAAACGGCACGGAGTGAGGGGAACGGGGTAGGTGCGGTTGTCGATCTTGCGGATGGCTTGCAAGATTTGGCCGTCGCTGGGGCCGAAGGGGCCGACCAAAATGCCGCCGTCGCGAAGTTGCTCGAGTAGCACGGGTGGGCATTGCGTGGCGGCCGCGGTGACAATGATGCGATCGTAGGGTGACTCGGCAGGCCAGCCTTGCGAGCCGTCGGCCACGATGAAGCGAATGTTGTTGTGGCCGCGGTCGTGCAGGATTTGTTGGGCGTGACGCTGCAACCGCTCGTGGCGTTCGACCGTTACCACGTCGCCGGACAATTCGGCCAGGACCGCGGTCTGGTAGCCGCTGCCGGTGCCGATCTCCAGCACGTGCTCCGTGCCGGATAGTTCCAGCGCTTCACTCATCAGCGCGACGATGTACGGCTGGCTGATCGTTTGCCCACAGTCGATGCCCAGTGCCTGATCCGCATACGCTTCGGCCGCCAGTTCTGCGGGCACAAACCGCTCACGAGGGACATGTTCCATCGCATCGAGCACTCGCGTGGAATTGATGCCGCGTGCCTTCAGATGCTGATCGATCATCCGCCGCCGAGCGGCCGCGAGATCAAGTTGCGGTTCAGGTCGCGCTGCCATGAATGAGCCCGTTCTATCGTTTTTCTTCGTAGCCGAACTCGTGAGAGTTCGATAATTCAAACTTTACACGTGAATTGCAAACCGAAGTCTCACGACTTCGGCTACTCTAGGAACTTCAGGTGGCGGCCAGTTTTTCTAAACAGCGCACAACCAAGCTGGTCCAACCGGTTTGATGGTTGGCGCCGAGTCCTTGGCCGGTGTCGCCGTGGAAGTATTCGTGAAAGAGGACGAGATCGCGGAAGTGCGGATCGGCGCTATACGGGTCGCTGAGGCCGTGACAGGGTCGGCGGCCTTTGTCGTCGGGCAGGAAGAGCCGCGTCAGCCGCGCGTTCAGCTCCTGTGCCACTTGCTTCAAGTTCATCATGCGGCCCGAGCCGGTGGGGCATTCGACCTGCAAAGTGTCGCCATAGAAGTGATGGTAACGTTCCAGCGATTCGATCAGTAGAAAGTTCAGCGGAAACCAAATCGGACCGCGCCAATTCGAGTTGCCGCCGAAGAATCCCGAATTCGATTCCCCTGGCACATACTCAACGCGGAATTGTTCCTGCTTGACGTGGAAGACGTACGGGCTCTTGTCGTGAAACTTCGACAACGACCGGATGCCGAACGGCGAGAGGAATTCTTGTTCGTCGAGCAGATACCGCAACACGCGCTCCAAGCGCTCGCGCGACGGACTGGCCAGCAAGCGATGTTTGTGTGACGGGCCGTTGTGGCTGTGGTCCATATACGAGATGTGTTTTGCCAGGTCGCCGCGATATTTCATGAACCATTCCGTGCGTTTGCGGAAACCGGACAGCCGCTGAATCACTTCGTCTTCCAGGACTTCAACGGCAAACAGCGGAATCAGGCCGGCGATCGAGCGCACTCGCAGCGGGACCGCGCGGTCTTCAACGTGCAAGTGGTCGTAGTAGAATCCGTCCTGCTCGTCCCACAGCCCGTTGCCGCCCAGCGTGTTGATGGCGTCGGCGATGTGCACGAAGTGTTCGAAGAATTTGGACGCGATGTCCTCAACCGCGGGATCGTCGCTGGCCAGCTCCAACGCCATGGACAACATCGTGGCACAGTAGAACGCCATCCACGCGGTGCCGTCGGCCTGTTCCAAAAAGCCGCCGGTGGGCAGCGGCCGTGAACGGTCGAACACGCCGATGTTGTCCAGGCCGAGAAACCCGCCCGCGAAGAGGTGTTTGCCGCGGAAGTCCTTGCGGTTTACCCACCAGGTGAAATTGATCAGCAGCTTCTGAAACACGCTGGATAGGAATTGACGATCGCGGCAGCCGCGCGGGCCTGTCATCTTGTACACGCGCCAGCAAGCCCAGGCGTGCACCGGCGGATTCACGTCCGAGAAGTTGAACTCGTACGCCGGGATTTGCCCGTTGGGGTGCATGTACCACTCGCGCAGAAACAATTGCAGTTGTTGTTTGGCGAAATCTGGGTCCAAGTGCGCGAACGGGATCATGTGAAACGCCGAGTCCCACGCCGCGTACCACGGGTATTCCCATTTGTCCGGCATCGAGATGACGTCGCGGTTAAACAGATGCGGCCAATCGCTGTTGCGGATTTGTCTGCGCCCGGCGGGCGGCGGCGGCATGTTGGGGTCGCCGTTGAGCCAGTCTTCCATCACGTAATGATAAAACTGTTTGGTCCAGAGCAGTCCCGCGTAGCCTTGGCGAATGATCTGCCGCTGGTTGTCGTCGTGCGTGTTGGCAATCAGCGGCTTGTAATACTCATTGGCTTCGGCGATGCGGCGGGCGAAGACTTTGTCGAACTCGTCGTCAAACCAACGCGCCGGTTTTTCTTCGTCGGACGAGAGCCGCAGCCGCACGGTCACGCTGCCGTCCGCGGGAATTTGCAGCCGGTAATAGGCCGCCACTTTGGTTCCCACCTTTTTTGGATTCACGGCCGATGTCTCGCCGCGCACGACGTAATCGTGAAACGCATCTTTCACATAAATCTGCTGATTCGGGGCATCGAACAGCCGCTGGGTGTTCGTCTCATTGTCCGTGAACAGCCAAGTGAACGCACTCGCATCGGATGCGGGTGCGGCTGCGAAGTAGAATCGGCCCAGTGTGGCGTGATCGGTAACCAGCGCCGCGTCGTCCACGCGCTGGATGATTGGCTTCAACGTACAGCCTTCGTGCACGCAGCCCCAGATCCAGGTGTTGCGGTACCACAGAGTCGGCAGCAGATGCACTTCCGCCGGCTCCAGCCCGCGATTGTGAACGGTGATGCGGATCAGGATATCGTCGGGAGAGTCCTTGGCGTACTCGGCCACGACGTCGAAATAGCGCTGTCCGCGAAGTGCGCCCGTATCGTGCAATTCAAATTCCGCGTCCAGCTTGCCGCGGCGGCGATTCTCGGCCATCAGTTGCTCGTACGGAAATCGGCTCTGCGGATATTTGTACAGGGCCTTCATGTACGAATGCGTGGGCGTTGAATCCAGATAGTAATAGCACTCCTTCACGTCCTCGCCGTGATTTCCCTCGGGGCCGGACAAGCCGAATAATCGTTCTTTCAGGAACGGGTCCTGTCCGTTCCACAGGGCCAGCGCGAAACACAACCGGCACTCGCGGTCAGTGATCCCCAGCAAACCATCTTCGCCCCAGCGATACGCGCGGCTGCGGGCGTGTTCGTGCGGAAAATGAGCCCAACAATTGCCATCGGCCGAATAATCCTCGCGCACGGTGCCCCATTGACGCTCGGCCAAATACGGCCCCCAGCGTTTCCAATTCTTCTGTCGAGCGGCATCTTCGGCCAGCCGCTGGGTTTCGGCACTTTGCGCGTTGGTGTGAGCCATGTCGATATTTCCGCGTGAAGGATGGTGGCGTCGCAGCCATCAGTATATTCGGTCCCGATGCGGGTGGAGAGTACCGGTTGTGAGGACCGCGGCCACAGCAAGAACGGACAGCGTGAGATACACTTGAGAAAACCGCCGCGAGATTAATTCCCCACGGATTCAGGGCGGTCACGGATTACGAAGAGTACTGAGAAGCATGTCTGCACAAGAATTCTGTCAAGTCGTGCGTAAGCCGCGGCATCAGGCGACGGGGGATACGTCGCTGCGCGTGTGGGTCGAACGGCCGGACGGTCGTGATCGGATCGTGGCCGCCGAGGCTCATTTGGTCGACGTGTCGCGCAACGGCCTGCAGGTGCAGGTCAACAAGCTGTTCGCAACCGGAGAAGCGATCGTCGTGCGAATTGCCGGTGCGGCGGGTTTAGAGGTATCGCTGCCAGGGACCGTTCAATGGCAGCGCGCGGCAGAGAAGGGCGCGTGGTCCGTCGGATGTTCATTTCCCGAACCACTGGCCTGGGAAACGATCGGCGAGTTGTTCCTGAATCAAATTCTCGCCACGGATGCTCCGGCCCACTGAATCCACTGGCGTATGAACGCTCGATCTCATGTTCGGGCGGGTTCGCTTACGAGCGCGGTTTGGATGTGAACGACCCGGCGGGGCCGACTAGCTTGACGGGTTTGAAGCCGGCTTGCTCGACCGCTTCCCACATCGCACGCGGCGACGGCGTTTTGGTTTGATGCGGCACCACGTACGCAATGCTCTTGGGCACGTCGGCTCGGACTTCGGCCACCTGAGGCAGCGCGTACAGTTTACCGGCGATTTTCTTGGCGCAGGCGTCGCAGTGCATATTGTCGACGTGAATTGTGGTATAACTTACCGGTGTCGCAGCATTCACAGTGCCGGACAAAGCAATGCAGGCCATGCCCGCCAGCAACGATCGTCGAGTCATCTTGCCGCTCATCAAATTCTCCTTTGCTGAGTGTTGTCGCAGGGCCGTAACGATTATTTCGGTTGTTGGGGGACGGCGACTTCATCCAACCTGTCCGTGTAAGCCGCGACTTTGTCGAGCCACCCTGCGAGGCGGCGGGGCTGGCACCCCATCGGCAAGTGGTTTTCTAGGCTTTGCCTAAAAAATCGTACGACGGCTCTCCGAAGCCGTCGAAACCAAGTGGTTTGTCGCCCGACGGCTTCGGAGAGCCGTCGTACAGGTAATTCTTGGGCAAAGCCGGTTTTCCAGATAGTGAGTCATGGGTATGTTGGTTACTCCCGTCACAACTGACCGTTCAACATCCCGCTCCTTCACCTTCACGTTCGCGGAGGTTAATCCATGAAAATTCTCGTCGGTTGGGATGACGCCAGCGAGGCCGAGACGATCGAACTGATCCTGAACCCGGAAGACACCGAAGCAACGGTGATTACGGATGCGGCAGAGTTCGAGCAAGCGGCGAGCAGCGGCCGTTGGGATACGGTCGTATTATCCCTGAATTTCCCGAATCCCGACGATGCCCTTCGGTTGTTTCGGAAAGTCCGCGAGGTCCAGCGCGACACACCCATCATCGGCGCTTGGCATCAGGGTGAGGTCTCGCACTTGGCGAAGTTCATCAGCGAAGGGCTGTCGTTGTTTCTGACCCGTGACAAGGAAGGCGAATTCATTTTCTTGCTGACGCCGCTGGTCGAGGCCGCGCAGGCCGCCGCCGAGGCTCAGCGATCGCGATTGTTGGCCGCCCGATTGCGCGAGGAAGTAGACTCGGTGCGGCGCCTGCAAGAGTCAGTCATTCCCCGCGATTTGCCGTCTCCGGGCGGGTATCGGGTTGCCGCGCGCTACGAACCGTCGGAGATTCGCGTCGTTGGTGCTAATCCCGTGATCATGGCCGGCGGGGATTACTACGACGTTTTCGCCCTGGACAGTGACACCATGATTCTGCTCGTCGGCGATGCATCCGGGCATGGGGTCAAGGCGTGCATGTCCATTATGACCATGCACACGCTGATTCGCATGATTCGCGGCCGGCGATATCCGAACACGGTCGAGTTCGTAGGTGACGTGAACCACCAACTTTGCAGTAGCGATATCGTGCGCGATGAAGGCGGTTTCATTACGTTACTGTACTGCGTATTGAATACGTCGACCAACGAATTGCAGTGGACGTCGGCCGGCCATCCGATGCCGCTGCTGCAGAATCTCGGAACCAACGAAGTGATTCAACTGGGCAGCGAGGAAGAAGGCGGACTGCCGTTGGGCATTGACGAGGATTGGGCGTACGAAATGTGCTCGTTCAACATTCCCGACAACTCGCGGCTGCTTCTGTTTTCCGATGGATTGGACGAAGCATTTCCCGAAGGTGGCGAAGAGCAAGATCGCTTTGGCCTGAAGGGAATCATCGCCACGTTGCAGGAAACCGCTGGATTGCCGCTCGAACAAGCCGTGGCACGGCTGTTCGAAGCGTCGCACGATGCGACAGGAGGTTGCGGCCGGCACGATGATACATCGGTCGTGTTGCTGGAAAGGCGACCGACAAACGGTTCATGATTGCCAATCTTCGCGAGTGGCGGGTAGTGATACCATTTGCTGGATTCGTAGGATGGACGCCCTCGTCCGTCCGATATTTCACGCGGATTCCTGGTCGGACGAGGGCGTCCAACCTACAAACGGTATCACCACCGAGTGGCGACAATCATGCGGCCGGCAGGCGTTCCGTGAAGGTATCAATTTCCAATTCCTTCAGCCACGGGATCAACTCGGCCGTGCTGGGACGCCGCAGCGGTTCTTTGGCGAGCATGCGTTTGACGAGCCGAGCAACACGTGGCGGCAACTGCGGCCGGAATTGGCGCGGGTCGGGCGGCGGCGACTGCAGGTGCGCGGCTGCAATGTCGACCGGACTGGCCGCCGGAAAGGGCAAGCGGCCGGTCAGCACCTGATAGAGCGTGACGCCCAGACTGTACACGTCGCTGGGCGAACCTAGAACGGCCGACGTAAGGAACACTTCGGGCGCCGCATACAGGGGCGTCGTGTGCATGACGGCGTCCGACGCCGAGCGAGCCATCTGAACCCGCTGCGCGAATCCCAAATCGAGCAGCGTCACGTGACCCTGCGGCGTAATGAAAATATTGTCGGGCTTGACGTCGCCGTGCAACCAAGCGTGATTGTGCAGCGCGAGCAGGGCTTCGGCCGTCTGCCGAACAATCCATAGTGCATGCGGCAACGGCAGCACGCGACCGTTGTCCAACGCCGCGGCCAACGTCACGCCGTTCAGCCGCGGCATCACCAAGTAAAACGGCGGACGGTCAACGTGCGACGACAAGATCGACACCAAATGCGGGTGCGTCACCACTTGCGCCACATACGCTTCGCGCTGCACGCACGCCGCCGCCCGCGGGTCATTGCGATGCTGAGGCTTGAGCACTTTGAGGGCGTAATCCGCAGGCCAGCCGGTTGAACAATCCAACGGCCGCGCCTCGTACACATTTGTCCATTCTCCGTAGCCCAACAGCCGCCCAAGCTGCCACCGGCCCAACGTCGCCGTGTCGGCCGTGCGCGCAGAGCGAACGTCGCTCGTTGATCGAACAGATGTAGATGGAGTCATCGACTCTCGCGGGATTCGACTCGACAACACAGAACTAGATCAAGATGGGTCTATCTCTTTGCATCGGTCAGATCGGCTCTCAAGTTGAGAAGCAGCGGGCAAACCAACGGCCAGCGGCAAAATCGTGCTACACGGCGGATTTGCTGTAAAATCCATAACTCGCCAGCAAGCCGCCGGGCACTTGCCCGCGCCCGCGGCGACAATTAAAATCCTAACTTTCGTGCCGGTAATTCTTTAGAGGGCCAGTCGTGAAGAAATTGATCCTCTCCATCGTAGCTGCGACGTTGGCCATCGGCGGCTGTTCGTCACCGTCCACTACCGGTTCCGGTTCCGGCGCCGAACAACAAGCCACCGGTGACAAACCGACCGTCGCCTACGTCACTAACGGCATCGCCTCGTTCTGGGTTATCGCCGAAGCAGGCGCGAAAGCGGCGGGCAAGGATTTCGACGCCAACGTGGTAGTGCGCATGCCGCCAGCCGACGGCGCGGTCGCTAACCAGAAGCGGATGATCGAGGAATTGTTGACAATGGGTGTCGATGGCATCGCCGTCAGTCCCATCGATCCGGACAATCAAACCGACATCTTGAACGCGGCCGCTGAGCAATCCAGATTGATCACGCACGATTCCGACGCGCCCAAGAGCAAACGCATCGCGTACATCGGCATGGATAATTACGCCGCCGGCCGCATGTGCGGCGAATTGGTGAAGGAGGCGATGCCGGACGGCGGTTCAGTGATGATCTTCGTCGGCCGTATCGAGCAACTAAATGCCAAGCAGCGGCGTCAAGGTCTGATCGATGAATTGCTCGATCGCTCGTACGATCCCCAGCGGTATGACCAGCCTGGTCAGGTGCTCACGGGCGACAAGTACTCGATTCTCGACACGCGCACTGACAACTTCGACTTCGGGGCCGCGAAGGCTTTGCCGGAAGATGCGATTGCGAAACATCCGGAACTCGGCTGCATGGTGGGACTGTTTGCCTATAACCCGCCGTACATCCTTGAAGCGTTGAAAGGGTCCGACAGACTTGGCAAGATCAAAGTCGTGGCCTTCGACGAGCAAGACGAAACATTGCAAGGCATCGCCGACGGTCACTGCTACGGCACGGTCGTGCAGAATCCGTACATGTACGGTTACGAGTCGGTGCGGCTGCTGGCTGGATTGGCGCGCGGCGACGAATCGGTACTGCCCAAAGACGGCTTTCTGAACATCCACGCTCGTAAGATTACGAAAGACAATGTGAACGAGTTTTGGGACGAATTGAATCGGCTGACATCGGGTGAGACAACTCCGGCCGCATCGAAATGATGCAATTTCATGTCGTAGCCGAACTCGTGAGAGTTCGGGTTTTCCTAATTTCGTAGCCGAACTCGTGAGAGTTCGGGTTTTCCTTTTCAGACAGCGACCGAAGTCTCACGACTTCGGCTACTTCAGGTATTGAAATGCTTACCAATCAGAGAGTGGTAAAACAGTTCGCGGTTTATGTTGCGATGACTATCGTCGCGGCCGCATTGACCAGTTGCAGCAGCGCACCGAGTACGAATGGGGATCGAGCACCGAGCACTGCGGCCGATAAGGCGAAAAAAGTCAAAATCGCGTTTGTCACCAACAACGCTTCGGAATTTTGGAAGATCGCCGAAGCCGGCGTGCGCAAGGGCGAGGCGGAATTCAACGCCGACTGTGAAATGCACTTGCCGCCCAACGGCACGGCCGACGACCAGCAACGCATCATCGAGGCGCTGATTGCCAAGGGTCTCACCGGCATCGCCATCAGCCCGAACGACGCCGAGAATCAGATCGACATCATCAACAAGGCGGCCGAGCACATGGCCGTCATCACACACGACTCGGACGCGCCGAAGAGCAATCGTCTGGCGTACGTGGGAACCAATAACTACAAGGCCGGACGCGAAGCGGGCAAGCTCATCAAAGAGATCTTGCCCGATGGCGGCCAAATCATGTTGTTCGTGGGCCGCTTGGACGCTCAGAACGCAATCGACCGTTCCAATGGTATCAAGGACGAGTTGGAAGGATCGGGGATCGAAATTCTGGACACGCGTACCGACTTGACCGACCGCGCACGCGCCAAACAGAACGTGGAAGACACGATCAGCAAACACGCCGACATTGGCTGCTTGGTGGGATTGTGGAGTTATAATGGCCCGGCGATTCTCGAAGCCGTGAAGGACGCTGGCAAGCAAGGTCAAATTCCGGTCGTGTGCTTCGACGAAGAAGACGGCACATTGCAAGGTGTGCTCGACGGACATATTCACGCTACCGTTGTGCAACAGCCGTACGAGTTTGGATATCAGTCCGTGCGAATTCTTGCCGCACTGGCGCGCAACGAGGACCCCGGCATTCCCGAAAACAAAGTCGTTGAGATTCCCGTGCGTATTATTCGACAGAACGAAGTCAAGCAGTTCTGGGACGAACTGAAGGCCGTTAAGGGCAGCTAAGGGGTCGGGAGTCTTTTTTCATGTCGGGGGCAACGGCTTTCCTCAAGTGAACGACTCTTTCGCCGACGTGAAAAAAGACTCCCGACCCCCTTGCAAGCCCCCTACCAAGCTCACAGCTTGGGAATGGGAATGCTGGCGGCTCGCAAAGCAGCCCCAATGGTAGATGGCCTCTGGAGCCTCCGTCAAGTTTCCGTGGTCGAAGTTGCAACATCGGGGGTCCCTGTCCAGAAAATGCAAATACCACGTCTTTTCCCGTGTCGCGCAGGTGAATTTCGGGACTTCAAGTAAGCCGCTGCGCGGCAGTTCTGATTCGAGTGCGTCCCGTCTAGGGATGCCATGCGGCGAAGCAACCGACGCGGGCTCGCCGTTGGCGGGCCCGGTCGGGTGTGTCACCTTGCGCAAAGGG
>JBGTKH010000040.1:0-10194 GCA_041744735.1 Pirellulaceae bacterium
CGACAACGCCGCAGCACGCGCTGCGGAAAGGTCTTCGCGTCGAATTAACAGATCGACGTCTTTGGTTGTGCGAACCGCGGCCGGTTCAACGGTAGCCACCCACATCGCCACCGCCTGTCCGCCGACAAAGGCGAACGGCACCTGATAGTGCTTCAACGCGCCCGTGATCCGTTGCAACCGCTCATTAACATCATCGAGCGCCATGCGGTGCTTCTCCCACACATCAAGTGATTGAACTGCGGCTTGTGAGGACATAGGTCAACTCCCAACAACTGCCAGGCTAAGTCACGAGGCGACCGTCTTCAAGCGACGATGTATCGTAATGGTAGAAACGGAAAGCTATATTTACAATTTCCACGGACAGCGCATCTCGGGCGTTAGCAGCCGGTTGGCCTCGTCGTCACCGATCACTTGCTCCGTTGCCGGGTCCCAGCGCAGTTTGCGGCCGAGCTTCATGGAGATGTTGTTCAGGTGGCACACGGTCGCCGTGCGGTGGCCGATTTCGGCGGTGGCGATGGGCGCCTCGCGGCTCTTCACCGAGTCCAGGAAATTACGGTGATGGCCGGGACTGCGGCCGAGTTGGATTTCGCTCTCGCCGATGGTCTCTTCCAATAGCGACGCCGGTTCGGCTTCCAACTTGCCGCCGTGTACGTGAATGAAGATCGAGCCGTCGGTTCCCTCGAAGCGCACGCCGCGCGGGCTGCTGGTGTCGCCGATCAGCGTCACGCCGTTGGCAAAGTTGTTAACGAACAAGTAATCGAAGTAAGCGTCATATAAACTCTTCGGCGACGCAATACCTTTCGCTTCGACCTCGACAGGACCCGTATCGTCGAAGCCGCCGCCAAGTTGCGCCAGGTCGATCACGTGTGCGCCGCGGTCGGTCATCTCGCCGCCGCCGTAAGCCAAGATGAACCGCCACCAGAAGTGACAGCGCAGTGACGTGTAACGAGCCTTCGCTGTGTGTCCCAGCCAGAAATTGTAATCGAAGCCGTCCGGCACAGGTTCTTTGGGCGGCATCTTGGTCAGCTCGCGGACCTTCAGGTGATGGCCGTCGGTGCACGGCAAATGCACGCGAATCGTATGCAGCTTGCCGATGCGGCCGTTGCGGACCAGTTCGCAGGCATAGCGGGCGTTGTCGCCCGAGCGTTCGTGACTGCCTGTTTGCAGAATGCGGTTGTGCTCCTGCACCGCGTTGCACAGGGCTCGGCCTTCGCCGATTGAATTGGTCAGCGGCTTCTCGCAATACACGTCTTGGCCCGCCTTGGCCGCGGCGATCGACGGCAGCGCGTGCCAGTGATCGGGCGTGGCGACCGACACCACATCGATGTCCTTGCGCTCCACCAATTCGCGAAAATCCAGATACGCCTTACAATCTTCATTGCCATACTTCTCATTCACCAACTTCGCCGCGAGTTCGCGGTGGTTAGCATCGACGTCGCAAATGGCGACCACCTGCACGTCGGCGTTGTTCATGAATGTCTGCAGATTATTGCGCCCCTTGCCGCCCGTGCCGATGCAGCCCATTACGATCCGCTCGCTGGGAGCCACGGCGCCGTCCATCCCCAGCGCCGAAGCCGGAACAAAATAGGGCACGGCCAGCGCACCCGCCGCGGCCAACGAGGTCTGCTTCAAGAACTGTCTGCGAGTGAAATTCGGCGATGGCATCACGGCTACTCTCCGCACAAGAGGACGTTTAATGGTCTGCGAAACTCGCGCCTATTGTGCCTGATCGACAGCCACTTTTCAACACCTCTGTTTGTGGAGTGCGGCGACTCGTGGCCGCTTTTGGACTTTAGGAGGGGACCGGCTTGCACACGCCGACCGGCAAGCGCGAGGGCTACCTCACACCTCATCCAAAACTCCGGTAGTGATACCATTTGACGAATTCGTAGGACGGACGCCCTCGTCCGTCCTATGTTTCACGCGGATTCGCTGTCGGACGAGGGCGTCCGACCTACAAACGGTATCACTACCAAAACTCCCAAAGCGGCGACGAGTCGCCGCACTCCAAGATGCGCGGCATCGTCCGATCCATTATTGGGTTCGTCGGACCTGTTTCTTCCGGTGTCGTGATGATGCTTCTTTGACGTTGGCGGCGGCATCGTCGCCGGCGGACAATTCAACGGCAAAGATCCGGCGCAGCCAGAGTGGGATGGCGCGTAGTTTCCAGTCGGGGCCGTGAACTTGGTCGTTCAGATCGTCGCGGTCGCCGAAGGCTTGCCAGCCGCGGGCCGTGTAATGTGCGTCGCCCGACTGCGATTCGTCCGCGGCCGGATGCCAGGCCAAACAGCCGATCGGTTTGGCGGACGTGTGCACCAGACAGAGCGTGCCGTCCAGCAGCGGGCAATCGAAGTTCTGCCGTTGGCTGTTATCCTTCAGATGCTTCAGCTCCGCCCGCAGCCGAGCCAACACCTGCGGCAGCTTGCGGCGCAATTGCGGATCGTTGTCGAACGCCAACCGGATGGCCCGCGCCTCCAGCGGCGTGATCCGCATCTGGTTCAGCTTCCGCGTGCAACACAAATGCGCCGGCTGCCCGTGCAAGTAATCGGGCTTCTCGACCAACAGCTCCAGTTCGCGCAGCAATTCCGCGCGCGTCTTAGCCAACTCGTCCAGCGCCGCCTGTTCATCGAGCCGCCGCCCCCGCGGCCGCTTCCCGCGCGCATGTTGACTTGGCCGCTGCGGAGTACGGTCCTGCAACGTGGCGTTCTCGGCGGCGCGACGACGGATGGTTCTCTTCGCTTCCAAAACAACGACACCTTAGGGTTGCTGTTGTGAGCCGTCGGCGCTCTCCGCGGGCTACGCTGGCCGCACGAGGCCCGACGCTAGTGCGTTCGGCTCACCTGAAAATCAAGCAGTGACAAAGCAGTAGCCAACAAGTTTCCAAAATCTCCAGTGCGTTTCATGGACGCGGCTGAAGTTTTGCGAATTCAACTACAAACATAGTGTATACGCTCTGTTGACCGCGCCGAAGTGTACGCGCTGCCTCTCGTCGACGGATTAGGCGTGCAATTCAGACATCAGATAGTCGCGCGTCAGCAGAATCGTCGAACGATAAAAGCCCGTGGTTGCCTGCTGTGCCGCTACGTTTAGCAAGTCGTTCGGCCACATCAGATGCGTGGTGAAGAAGGAGCGTGCGACGTCCAATGCGTGAGTCAGGCTTTCCGGCGTGTCTGGCCACGTCGAGATTTGGCTGACGATGTGCCCCATGACATCCAGTTGAACACCGAGATGGTCCAGCATGATGCCGCTTGTCAGGGCACCGGTATCGTAGCCAGTCACGTCGATGAATCGCTGCATCGAGTGCGTTGTGGCACCCTGGAACTGGCCGCTCTGCCAGACGGACTGATATGGGGGCAGGTGATTCGCGGGACCGACCAACAATTGGCAATAGTCGATTGCAAGCTGCTCGATCGTTGCGTCATCGTCGGCGGCAGGCAGGATGCCGCCGACCGCGATGAATGAGTCGCGCAAGGGTGGAGTGAGCAGCAGCCGCAAGAAATCTCGATTGACTTCACGCAGCCACAGCCGCGCGAGCAAGCGGTACGTGCCGCTTCGCGCGGCGGCGTCTTCGGGCAATGCGGGCGATAACGTGGAGCGCTGCATCGTCAGCCGATTTTCTTGATCGTCACCACGGTGTCGTGATACGCTTGCTGGCCGGTGATCGGATCGGGGGCGATGGGGAGCAAGCGGTTTTGGTTCCAACCGCCGCCCGTGTTTCGCTTCCACGTGCGCGGGTCGCCGTTCGATGAATCCTCCCACCACATATTGCGTTCCCAATCCGCGTCGCGAAATTTTTCCGAATCGCTGCCGGCCAGATAGCTATCGTCCGACGAGGCGGCGGGCGATTGGCGTTTGGCCTGAGCCACCGTTGTGTATTGCCAGTGGCCGCACGAGTTGCTCATGGCGATGGCTCGCGGATGAATCCCTTGCATGGTGACGATCGGCACGCGCATCCGGCCGGCGACGATGCGGCCCGATTCGTCGCGCTCGCCGTGGACAAGATGCGGCGACTTGTCTTCCAAAAAACGCGAGAAATAGGACGTGATCTCGATCCAATCGCCGTCGGCCACGCCGTGCTTGGCGGCGGTCTTAGGATTGAGCCACGCGGGATTCGAATGGACGATCTCGGCCAGCCACTTCAGATTCATCGTCCGACCGTGATTGTGGACGTTCCACTTGAAGCTGGTCATCACCAGTTCGTCGTCGTTCAGACTCTCGTGTTCAACCGGCTGAAACCAACTCGGCATTTGATCGATGTCGATGTTGTGGCCGGCGTGCTGCGCCGGCCGATTGGCCCCCTTGCCGCCGCCGCGCGCGATCATGTCGCTGCAGTCCTCGTTACGGCCGATCTTCTGGATGAAGAGGCTGCGAATCTCAAATTTGCGGCTAGGCGTCATGAAGCCGCGCACGGCCCGGCCGCCTTGCATGACGCCGATCCCTTTGCCGTCCTTCGTGATGACGCCGGTGGCTTCGTCGACCACGGCATCAGCCAGATCGCTGTCTTTCAGGGCGATGTTGTACGGTTCATAGAACGGCGGCTGGCCGGTGTTTTCCCAACAGCCTTCTTCGAGCAAGCGATCGAGGCCGCCTTTGCCGGTCGCCGGATTGACCGGCACGTTCTGCGCCCAGTGGCGAATGTAATCTTCGGTCGAGCCGTACTCGTACCATTTCTCCATGCCGCCGCCGATGCGCTGGGCGAGTTCGGGAAAATAATCGCGCACGTCGCGGGCTTCACCCAGCGGCTCGATCATCGGCGTCCGCAGTCCGACGTACGGCCGCAGGTTGTACGACGAACGGGCTTCCAAATCCCAACGCTCCATGAACGTGGTCCACGGCAGCACAATGTCGGCGTAATGCGCCGTTTCATTGTAGAAACAGTTGATGCAGACGTGAAAGCCGATCAAGTTCTCGTCGGTCAGCGCCCGCTGTGTGATGCTTTCCTCGGGCCAAGTGAGCGGCGAGTCGAGATTGTAAGTCATGTACGCCTGCAACCGCGCCCGGCCTTGCAACAAGTACAAATACACGATCTCGCCGACGCGCATGCGGTTCCAAATGTTGGCCAGTGCGTATTCGGGCGGATCTTCCAACACGCTCCACGTCTTGGCTTTCGGCGGGCCGTCCGGCGGTTTGCAGATCGGATCGACGCCGCTCCACGGGCTCCAGCACCAACCGCCCTTCTTGCCGACACTGCCGACCACCGCGTTGAGCAAGTGCACGGCGCGGTCGTTGTAGAAGCCGTTCAGGTGTGCGGAACTGCCGCGATTGCACATCGTGGTACACGCCGGCGCGGCCTTTGCAAACTCGGTGGCGATACGGCGAATGTCCGCGGCCGGCACGCCGCTGACTTTCTCCGCCCACTCGGGCGTATACGGCTGCAGATGCTCGCGCAGTTCATCGATGGTCACGTTTGTCCATGTCGTGATGAAGTCTGCGTCGTGCAGCCCTTCGGCCATAATAGCGTGACACATGGCCAGCGCGATCGCGCCGTCGGTACCGGGAAACGGCGCGAACCATTCGTCGCTCGCGCCGGCCGTGTTCGACAACCGCACGTCGAACGTCACCAGCTTCGCGCCGTTCTTGTAGCGGCCGTTCTGAATCCGCACGGCAAACGGCACGTGCCCTTGATGAGCTTCAAAAGCGTTCGAGCCGAAGTTGAGAATATACTTGCTATGCTCGACGTCGTTCAAATCCCAATCGCTCTCCCACAGATACGTCGAATTGGCGGCGCGGCGCGTGCCGGAACAGAGCGCCCGGTGCGAGAGTTGCGTTGAGGTGCCGAAGGCGTTTAAAAAGCGATCGACGGCATCCTGGCTGCGCAGCCGCCCTTGATGAAACGCGAACTCTTCCGGCTTGCCGCTGTCGCGGACCGCCTTGAGCCGCACGGCGATCTCATCGAGTGCCTCGTCCCACGTGATGCGTTTCCACTTTCCCTCGCCGCGTTTGCCGACGCGCTTCAGTGGATACAGTAGCCGTTCGGGATGATATTGATGATTCAGCGCCGCCTGCCCGCGCGCACACAAGTGTCCGCGGCTGTTCGGATCGTTCGGATTCCCCTCGACCTTGAGAATCCGCCCGTCCTTGACGTAGCCCACGATGCCGCAAACGGTGCTGCACAACTGGCATTGCCCCGGCACGACCTTCGCCCCTTTGTATTTGTTGACATCGGGCCAATTGCGCTTGGCGAGCGGCCCCGGCAACGGACAGACGCCGGGCATCGCGCCGAAGCCGCCGAGTTCGTATGGCTGGCCTTTGATCCGGTTCCACTTTTCCAGATCGATGCCCTGCGGCAGGTTGCCTGTCGATTGGCCGGGCTTGCTGCCATCTGCCGACGGGCTGGCTCGTGTTCCGCCACCGCAACCGGTCAGGCCGAACATCGCCGCGGCACCGACTCCGCCTGCCGCCAACCCTAGCTTCAGAAACTTGCGTCGAGATTCGCGGTTGCTGTCGTTCATACTGGTCGCTCGTGCTTTTTCCAGTTGTAAATGTCGTACGCTTCCGGGCTATATGATTGACCCTCGCGCGGAATGTCGTCTTCGACTGCGGGTGGAGCCGGGCCGGCGAACCACATGCGCGGCTTGGTGCCCTTCTGTGCCCGAAGTTGTTGAAGTTCGCCCTCCGCGGTTTTGGCCTCGGCCATCGCTCGGCTGATTTTCGACTGCGGGTCGTTGAGATCGCCGAAGTGCAGCGCCTCGGACGGGCACGTTGGCACGCACGCGGGCTCCAGTCCGTGTTCCGTGCGGTGGTAACAGTTGTGACACTTGACCGCCTGCTTGGCCACCGGATCAAGATAGATCGCGCCGTAGGGACACACCTCGACGCACGTTCCATGACCGCAGCACGTGTTGTAATCCACCGCCACAGTCCCGCCGGCCTCTTTGTGAAGCGCGCCGCAAGGACACGCCTTGATGCACGGCGCGTCCTCGCAATGTTGGCACGACATCGGCAGGAACACACGCGCGACTTTCGGATACTCGCCGACGTCCTTGTAAATCGTTTGCCGAATAAAATGCCCCAGCGGCACGTCGTTTTCCGCTTTGCAACTGACCTCGCAGCCGTGGCAACCGAAGCACCGCCGCGTATCGACGAACCAGCCGTACCGCTTGCCGTCGTCCGGCGCTTTCATGCGCTCGCGCCAGAACTCTTCGGGTTGAAATTTTTCTTGGGAACCCTGCTGCGATTCCGCGCCGTGGTTTGTGGCGGCGAGCGAAATAATCGGCAGCGCCGCGACGCTGCTCCGCAAGAAGTCCCGCCGGCTGGTTTTGTCTCTGCTCACGACATTTACCTCAGATGACCTCGTGCCTTAGATGTCCTTGAACTTGAATCGCTTGTCCACCAGTTCGCCGGGCCACAACTCACCATTAACTTCGACATGCGGATAGATGAAGTAGTTCAATGGCTCCCCGTCCTGCTTGGGAACCAGCGTCACGTCACGCCCCACCGTGAACGTCACGCGGTTCTCGGTCAGGTTGCCAAAGTAGTATTGCTTCAAGTCGGGGTTCTTGTCCGCCTCCGAAATGTCAACCGGCACCCAGCCATGCCCATCCACATAGAAGCTCGCCCAGCAGTGATAGCCCCCGATTTCGCCCTCGCCGGGCTCCTCGGGAAGCGGAAAGCCGATCTCGAAGCGCGCCGGGACGCCTTGCGAACGCGACAAGGAGATGAACAGGCTGTGAAAGTCCGTGCAGTTGCCGGAGCGGCTGTCGCAAGCCCATACCGCGTCGCCCCGGCCGTAACCCGGCTGCGATTTGTCGTAACGCATGTGCTCGTCGACTTTGTTGTAAAGCAGTTCGCCGAGTTTCAGCGGGTTGTCTTTGGGCAGATTCAGTCCAGCGAGCAAATCCAGTGGCTTGCCGTCGATCGGGACCTTCGATTCAGCGGCCAGGAATTGCTTGCGCTGTGCATCCGACAACGCGACGCCGGTTTTGGTAATCAGACCGAGCACCTCGGATCGCGTGACGCGATAGGTCACCGAAAAATCAAGTTCGCCGGACTGCGGCGATTTGGCCGCGAAGTAAAGCACCTTGTTGCCGAAACCTGGTTCGGCAGCCATCGACGGATTCAACGGCAACGACGAATCGACTCGCTCAATTGTCTGATCTTCATTTGACTGAGGCACGGGCAGCCAAACTCGCACGTTCGCACCGACAGGCAGTTGCTTGACGCGCGCGGCATAGGTGAAATCGAATCTCCGCGATTTGGGCTTCGCCCCGTCCGAAGACACTTTAACGGCTCTATCTCCGTCGGCGAACGCGGGTGGCGCGATGCTCGTAACGCCTCCCACAATCAGCAAGAACGCGATCGCATTTGACATGAATTTCTGCATCTGTCACATCTCGATTAGCAGCTAGAAACATTATTGCTGGTTATTATCATCTCTTTTAACCATTACAATTCGTTATGGCAAGGGACTGCCTGCGTTGTTCGTAGCTGAATTTGCAAAAATTCAGGTGAGCAATACCAGACGCTTCGCAAAGTTGGTGAACGCCGAGACCGATTGCACATGAAACAATAGCCGCAGGTCAGACTGAATTTTTGCAGATTCAGCTACGTCTTTGCGTCGTGCGGGTTAGAAGTCGATCTGGAACCGCGATGCGATGACGCTGACCGAGCCGGAGGCGGCCGGGTTGGGGGCGTCGCGGTCGATCAAGATGTAGTTGAACATGAAGCGCGTGCTGGGATTCAGGTGCCAGTTCAACCCCAAGGAGATGTCGGAGAGTTCGCCGCCTCGCACCGCGTCGTCGTTCAGGTCGAGCCAGGAATAGCGGATCGCCGCTTCCCAGGCTCCCCAGCCGGTTACGGACCCATCACAACAGTGCTCTCGCCAGAAAAAGTTCTCATAGGGCTTCGCTCGGCCGAACACGCCCGACTTGCGGTTGTACGCGCGGTTCTCGCCGGTCAGGAACCAGCTCGACTGCACGTAGAATCCGTGAAAGTACGAGCCGGTCACCGCCGCGCCGGCCGACGGCGAAACGACCGCCGCCACATACTCGGCTTGGATCAGTAGCGGCCCAGATCCCAACGCCGCCTCCAGACCAAACAGGTTGAGTTGATCGCTGTCGATCAGTCCCGTGTCGGCAAAGTTCGGCGCGTTGACGCGGATTTCGGGGCGAGTTGCGAATCTTGTGCGGCGGACACCGTTTGGGTCTTGCGCGCCGCGGGCATCGAGCGATGGCGGATTGCGAATGCTGTAACCGGCGCCGAAGTGCAGAGCATACACGCCGTCCATTTCGTACCACGGGTTCCAAGTCGCGCGCGTCGTAAATGCATACGAACCGTCGTCGGCGTCTGCACCGACGGAATTCGAGTTACCGCGGAATCCGCCCGCCG
The DNA here is from genome assembly GCA_041744735.1 of Pirellulaceae bacterium. GTDB lineage: Bacteria > Planctomycetota > Planctomycetia > Pirellulales > Pirellulaceae > JBGTKH01. The sequence goes on from JBGTKH010000040.1 coordinate 9,328, forward strand.
CCAGCGTCATCGATTCGTCCGCCAGATTCCGGTACACCATGACGCCCACGTTGCGAAACGGGACAAACGAATCGTGGATCAGCGATCGCTCCATGAGCATCAAGTCGTTGCCGCTAGTGAGCGCGTCCAGGCTGAACGGTTCGCGGAAATGTCCGATGCGCACGGCGCCGAGCACAGGCAGGTCCGGCAATTCCATAAAGGTATCGAAGAACGCCGGGGCACCGCTCTCGAATCCATACTCCATGACCCAGTTGATCGTATCGTAGACCGTTCCATTAACGCGGATGCGGGCGCGGCGGTAATTCGCACCGGCCAACAGCGGACCCACTCCGCCCGGCCCGTTTTGGAAATCGTCCTCCGCCTGCCACCAGCCAATGTCGCCATGCAGCCGGCCCCCAACGTGCATGCGGAAGGCACCATCCTCCGTTTGAAACTGCAGGCCGTTTCGCCATGTCGCGGAGAAGGCCGTCTGCTTGCCGACTTCATAGACCTTCGCTTGACCAACCACCGGTGCCATCGCGCTGTCAGTGCTTGTTGCGGCCGCCGGCTCGAACGGCTGGTGATATTTCGCCGGAAGATTTTCCGCGGGACGCATGCCGGGATGCTGCCCGTTCATCCGCTCGCGGAACCATTCGTTTTCGGCGTTGAGCCGCAAGACCTGCTGTTCCAAGTCATCCAGCCGCTGTATAACTTCCGATTGGCTGTCGGACTGAGTCGTGACTTTGGGAAGCAGCCGCAACTCGGCGCCTGCTCCGTAAGCCTGACTTGAGACGTGGGACGGGCCGGAATAATCACCGCCAAAGTTGCCCCCAAACTCGGCCGCAACAGCGTTCATCGCCGACCACGCCAGGCACACACCGAACCATC
>JBGTKH010000041.1:0-7830 GCA_041744735.1 Pirellulaceae bacterium
CTCGTCCGTCCTGCGGATTCGGACGGACGAGGGCGTCCATCCTACTTTGACTGCGACGAGGCATGCTTCAAAGTTCGTGACGCGAATCGGCTGGCTACTCTCCGTCTTTCTTCAACAACACGTGATGGTACAGCAGCGCCGCCGCAACACCGCCGGCAATCGGCGCGGCCCAGTAGCACCAGTGCCAATTCCAGTAGCCGTACATCAGCGCCGGCCCGAACGACCGCGCCGGATTCATCGACGCCCCGGTCACCGGCCCGCCGGCCAGAATGTCAAACGCCACGGTCAGACCGATGGCGAAGCCGCCGATCTTCACCGCCTTGCCGCGCTCATCGACGGCCGCGCCGAAAATTGAGGTCACTAGCAGAAACGTCATGATGAACTCGGCCAACAACAGGACATGCAGCGGCACCCAATCTGCCGGCAAGGGAATGCCCAGCTTGGCATGAGCGACCGCGTCATCAGGGAAAATGATCGAGCACGTCAGCGCGGCAAACGCCCCGCCCGCCAACTGAGACAGAATGTAACCGATCGCCAACAGCGGCGCGATGCGGCCGGTTGACAACATGCCGATCGTCACGGCCGGATTGAAGTGCGCGCCCGAGATGCCGCCGAACACGCTGACGGCAATGGACAACGCCAACCCGTGGGCCAGCGCGACTCCCACTAATCCGGCGCCGCTGTCGATCCCCGGCGTCGTGCACAAGATGGCCGCGATGCCCGCAAAGCACAAATAGAAAGTGCCGAGGAATTCGGCCAGACACGGTCTAAGATCTTTCATTTCGTCACCTGCAATTGCTAACTGGGAAGTTTTGTGGAAGCTGAGAAGACCATCTGCGCACGCGCGACTAGCGCTCCGTCAATCGTAAACTGATGGATGTAGCCGAACTCGCCAGAGTTTGGTTTTTTCGAGATCCGGCCAAAGTCTGGCGACTTCGGCTACTCATCCATGCGCGTGCCAAGTAGAGGTTCCCCCTAAACGTACCGTGCGGCCCGCATGGCTGTCAATTGACCGCGCGCCGGGGTCGCGGTTACGATTTTCAGTTTTGTCGGACTGGCAGCATTGTCTAGTAATCGCATGAGCAAACGCACCCCGACCGAACCCTGGAAACCAACCTCGCAGCAGATCGCGGCGGCGCGCGGCAAAAGAGTTCCCGATTGCATCGCGATGGATTTGCACATTCTGCTCGTAGGCATTAACCCCAGCTTGTACTCGGCCGCGGTCGGACATCATTTCGCGCGGCCGGGCAATCGCTTCTGGCCCACCTTGCACCTAGCCGGATTCACGCCGCGGCTGCTTTCGCCGTTTGAAGATCAACAGCTCGTCGAGTACGGTTACGGCATCACCAACATCGTCCCCGGCGCCACGGCCCGCGCGGATGAGCTGACCGACGACGAGTTGAAACGCGGGGCTCGCAATCTGACACGGAAAGTCCGCCGCTTCCGTCCGCGCTGTGTGGCCTTCGTCGGCATCACTGCCTACCGCGCTGCCTTCGATCGGCCGCGCGCAACGATGGGAGAACAAGCCGAGCAACTCGCCAGCGCCCCGATCTGGCTGCTACCCAATCCCAGCGGCCTCAATGCCCACTACCAACTGGCCGACTTCGCTCGCCACTTCGCCGAACTCCGCCAAGCAGTGTGCGACGACTAATCGCCGCGTAGCCGTGCCACTTGCCCGAAAATCGGCAACGCGATACGTTGATCAAGGTCCACTCAGCACCACGTCCCCGTAGCTCAATTGGATAGAGCGTCGGCCTCCGAAGCCGAAGGTTACTGGTTCGAATCCAGTCGGGGATACTTCCCTCCTACTGCGGCGTGTGATGTTACTTATCGCAAGTGGCTTCCACGGCGATCGTGCCGATGCGGCCGGCCAACGGATTAACTAGCCCCTTGCCGTCGGGATGAACACGGTTGCTGAGAAAGATAACGAAGAGATCCAACTGCGGATCGATCCACATCACGGTTCCGGTGAACCCGCCGTGTCCAAACGCGCGGGGCGACATCCACTCGCCGCGGTTGCTGGAGTAGCCGGTGCGCATGTCCCAGCCGAGGCCGCGCAGGCCGCTGGACACCGGTTGGGCCGTCGTCATTTGTTTCACTGTTTCCGGCTTCAGAATTCGCTGCCCGGCGTGTTGGCCGCCGCCGAGCATCATCTGCGCGTAGACGGCCATGTCTTCCGCGGTCGAGAACAGCCCCGCGTGGCCGGCGACGCCACCGAGCAAATGGGCTCGCGGGTCGTGCACGTCACCGTGAATCCATTGCCCGTTGCGCTTTTCCGTGGGTGCGGCGCGTTGACGCAGTGATTCGACAGGAAGAAAGCCTGTTTCACACATGCCGAGCGGGTCGAAGATGTTCGCGCGCGAGAACTGATGAACGTCCTGGCCCGCGATGCGCCGAATCAATTCGCCCAGCACAATGAATCCAACGTCGGAGTAGACGAAACGCGTGCCGGGCTCGACGGTGGTCTTGAGCGCCCAAATCCGCTCCAGCGCCTTCTCGCGACCGTGTGTGTAGTCATCCAGCGCGTTGTCCGGAATCAGACCGCCTTGGTGCGTCAACAGTTGCAGCACGGTGATGTTCTGTTTGCCGTTTTGAGCGAACTGGGGAATGTGCTTGGCAACGGGGTCGTCGAGGCAAATCGCGCCGCGCTCAATCAGCAACATGATGCTGGTGGCCGTGGCGACGTGCTTGGTCAGCGACGCCATGTCGAACACGGTGTCGGTGGTCATCGGCAGCTTTTCCGGCTCGACCTGTTTGTGCCCGTAGGCTTTTAGAAACACGGTCTTACCTTGCCGGCCGACGAGCACCACACAGCCCGGCATGCGACCGGCTGCGAGTCCCTCGTCGACCACTTCGTCGATAGCTCGCAGACGCTGCGAACTCATCTCCACGTCTTCCGGCTTGGCGTGCGGCAAGCGCGTCGAAGCCGATACCCTGCTGTTGCACAAGGCAAGTAGCGCGAGAGCTAAGCCGATCTGCGACATGGACCAATTCGCTTGTCGATCCATCACGTGCCTCTGTGATTAGGCGGCGCGTTGCTAGACTGTTCGCGGCCGTCTTCGTGCTTTTCGTAGCTGAATTCGTGAGAATTCAGGTGAGTCGCAATTCCCTGAATTCTCACGAATTCAGCTACGATTTGGCTGCAGCTCGGCCGTGCTAGTTCGTCTCCAGCGTAATCAAACGGTCGTCGGGATTCTCGGACAGGATCAAGCCGCGAAAGTGAACTTCTTGCGCGACCTTGTTCGAGTGGAGCTGCAGAGCGATCGGGCCTGCGCCGCAGAGCTCCGGTTGGGGATCGGTCCAGTCGGCAACTTCCTGGCCGTTTACGGCCAATCGAATGCGGCTGCCGATGGCCAGGATTTCCATGCGGTTCCAGCCGCCGTTGTCGGCCTTTTGAGCGCGGCCGTCGTCGCGGTAGATCGAATTGCGGCGGAACAGATCGTAATAGCCCCAGCTTGCCGGGAACATCACCAGATGGCCCTGATAGGCGTGAGTCTCGCCGCCCGTTTCGTACCGTTTGCCCCACAGTGCGATGCCCGAGTGCATCTTCGATTCGACCAGCTTGCCCTCAAACACCAGACGGAAGTTGCGATAGTCTTTCGTTGTGAACAAGTAGGTGCTCACCGGCGGCGCGTCTTCCGCGCCGTTCTTGGCGATGATCACGCCGTCCTTGATCGAAAAGTACTTGTCGGTGTGACCTTCCCAGCCGCTGAAATCCTTTCCATTGAACAGCTTCACGGGCTGCTCGCTCTCGGGGAACTTTACAGACGCGGCCCAGTTCGCCTCGGTCGGCTCTCCGGCAGCAGCGGCAGCAGCGACTTGAAAGCTCAGCGGGCCTTTGCCGGTGCCTTTGTAACCGGCCAGCGGCGTGCCGTCGCCGTTCAGCTTGCCGCAAGTCCACAGCAAGCCGCGCGCAACCGTGTCCAGCCACTCGTCGCAGAGCATCGTCTCGTTGTGATGACCGATCGTCGTGCCGAACACGCGGGCCTTGCCGTATGTGTTGGTCCACATGCAGACCTGGTCCGACTTCTCTTCGGGGCTGTAGGCCTGGGCCAGCGGCGTGCAGGTGGGCCAGACCTTTTCAATCACGTACAGTTCGCCGTTAGGCGTTTTCCAGGTGTCGGGAAAGGCGGCCATGATCGGGCTGCCGGTGTCCAGCTTCTTCACGTCCAGCGGCCGCTTGGCCTTCTCGTGCCGCCGCGACGTGACGCCCAGCAGCTTGCGCCATTCGTCGGTGCTGGCCGCGCGATAGCTGTGCATCGAGCAGTGAATGAAGACCGCGGGCACGCCGCCGTCGCGATGCGCGGCCACGATCTTCTCCACGAATTCGCTGTCGTCCACCGCACCGAAGCATTCGTTGTGCACCACGATGTCGTAGCCTTTGGACCAATCGGGTCTTTCGTAAAGGGGCACTTTCACTTCGCGGCCGTCCCCTTCCTGAACCACATCCCACGAGATGCTCGCACGCTGGCTGATGCCTTCCGTGATGATCTTCGTTTGCACGGGATAATCGTGACAGCAACCGCCGGTGATCAGCAGTCCCTTCAGCTTTGTGCTGGCGGGCTCGACGTCGTCAGCCAAAGCGGCCCCGGCGAGCATGAACGAAACGGCGGCGATCAGCGTTACGGAGAACGCGCGACGGTTTGTGATCAGCGACATGGTCATAATCCTCTCGTGATGCACGGTGTTTATCGAATCATTGAATCGCCGCTCGTACGGAGCGTCGGCCGCGGCCAGTGGACACGCCGCTCGGCCCGTTATCTTACTTCACCCAGTCCCACATTCAAGCAAGCTGCCCACCGGCTCACCAGTTTATCCACCTCCGCTCAACACGCGCGACACGGGTCGCTCGCAGCCAAAAAGTGCCGCGAGACATCGAATTGTAAGCTACTGCACGGACAGACTAATGCCGCTTGGCCGATTTAGCCGACTGTAGCGGACACACGTCTTTTTCCTTTGGAGAATCCCGGCCATGAAACATCGCGCCCCTTCCATTCGGCCCATTGCATTGATAGCAGTGCTCGCGGCCGTCGCCACCACAGGTTGTGCCGCGTCACACTCGGTGAAGCCGACAAGCCTCTCGCACGCGCCCGCGCCGCCGGCGACGTTCGCCCTGCCCTCAGCGGCAACTCAACCACTCGACGCGCCACCCGTGCCGGACCCGAACCGCTACCAAGTTGAACTGGTCAACTACCAGCGCCAACAAGCGTCCAATCGCTACGAGGACAGCAGCCCACGCGACGCCAATTGCAACTTTGGCTGACGGCACTAACCCGCGTGCATCGTGTATGCACGACCGTGTTAGAACCGTAGCCGAAGTTGCAAGACTTCGGTAGCCGCGCGACTTGTAAGGCAAGTCCCGGATAAAGACGTACCAATCAGCGTAGCCGAACTCGCCAGAGTTTGGCCGATCCTCCAAAGTCTGGCGACTTCGGCTACATTAATAAGCCGGACTTGCCTAACACTTCGGAATCCTTGCGAATTCCGCTACGGGGTGCCGCGATTTGAATTGCCTGAGCAGATTTCAATAACGCCGATCACCGCCGCTGCAACACCGCCCATGACCACGAAGCCCACCAGCATCGCGGCGGGGGGAACTCCTAACGCGGCGAGGATCGCGAACAATATGCACAGGCCCGTGGTTACGCCGAGCAGCGTTGCCAGATTGAATTGCGGGCGCGACGTTGTCGCTGATTGTTTGACGGCGGCGGAGCGACGAGATTGAATTTCGTTCATTGCGGTTAAGACCTCGCTGATTCAACGGAAGGCACGACCAGCGGAAACGGCTGGTAAGTTAGCTTCCGATCATCCGGTGACTGGCTCGGCGCTGGCCGGTACCGCTCGACGTCGCGTGCTGGCTGTTCATTGTGACGTAACTCTGCCTTCCGCTGCATGCCTTCCAGCACGTGGCCGTGCAGCGTGTGCACAACGCTGCGCTCGATTGCCTCCCACATCCAGCGCGGGCTGAGCTTTCGTTCGTAGCGTGTGATGAGCACGATACGCGACTTGCCGTCGGGCAGCGGTTGCACTTCAAAGCTGCCGTCCAGCAACGCCACGTCGCGTTCGAAGTGCAGGTGTTGCTCGACGACATCGAACGCCAGCAGCCGGCCTTCTTCGCGGCGGCTGATGCGTTTGGCCAAGTAGCCGCGGTCGTAGAAGCAGCGGATGATCTCGCCCTCGCGCTGTTTGTTCCCCTCGCTGCGGATCGGTTTGGGAAGAGCCAGCCGCAATAGCCACGGCGGGTCGTGCTTGACCTCTTCGTAGAACATGATCGCGTCCCACGCCTCTTGCGGCGTCGCATGCACAGTCAGTTCTGTGCGGACGGTGGCGATTTCCGTGCGGCGAGGCAATGAACTCTCGATCGCTTGCACGATGTACGGCAGCGCGACAAAGAAGATCAGCGGGAAGAACCAGCGCTGGTCCCATCGAGATGCCGCCATCGCGACTCGCAGCAATACGCCCAAAATGATTCCCAAGATGACGGGAATCAAAAAGATCAAACTCAACGTCATCCCGCAGAACAACCCGGCAAAATTCATCGAGACCAGCGCGAACACAATCGCGCTGATCGCGACGATGGCCAGCATTCCCAGCAGCCAGATTTGCACGCGCGTGCCATAACCCAGAATCGCCCCGACGCTAACCGGCACAGCGCAGAACAATGCCACGCCCATGTCGCCACCCAACAGGCACACTGCGTAACTGATCACGCCGCTGGCCACTGCTAGACAGAAGCCGGGAAACCAAAACTTCCAGCGGGCCAACTGCCGCTGGGTGCGAAACGTCGAGGAATCGTCGGGATTGAATTGCAACCCGCACTTCAGACACTGCGGTGAGGGTTGCTCGTACCAGGGCAGCAGTTCCTGACAGCGCAGACAAAAGCGCGGTGGGACCGCCAGGCCCTGTTCGCTTTCGGAAAACTTGCCCCACGTATCGCCGATGTCTTGCACGATTAAAGGGCCTTTCGCAACAGCCGCGCGTGTTCGCGCATCACCCATCGCATCCAACACAGTCCGACCGCCGCTGGAATCCATCGCGACGTCCACTTGCCGCGCACGTCGATCGTCAGCCGGCTGCGGACTTGGCCATTGACGCTTTCCGCGCCGGCATTCATCGGCTCCACCAAAATGAAAAACACATGCGGAAAGTCGCGGTGGGGTCCGCGCTGTGACAAATCGCTCAGCGCGTAACCGCGTCCTTCCTCCCACCGCAAGATTTTTCCGAACCGCACCGACCGCCGACCGAACGTGTTGTGCCACAGCACCACGTGCACCCCCGGCGCCGGCTCGGTTCGCATCAGTGTAATCTTCTCGTGAAACGGATCAATCGTCAGGAACGATTGTAAGTCAGAGACTCGGCGCCACAGTTCATCGGCGTCCTCGGCGACGTGCACTTCGAGCCGCAGCCGCACCGCCGAACGGCGAATCGACGAGTACATGAGTGACGACTTGAGAACGCGAGTGTCAGACGCCGCGCGGCGGCGTTCCAACAACCGCTTCGCATGTTCCGCGCTGACCAAGCCGAGCACCACAAGCAATCCTGCCTGACCTGCGTGCCACAGAGCGCCGGTTAGATTCGTACCGGTAACATGCCACACTCCGGCCAAAAGCGCTGCCGCCAAAAACCAAGGCACGCACCACACGCTGCCCGCCGCCAACTGCCCCGCGCCGGGAACCACTAGCGAGAGCAAGAAAGCAGCCCATTTTTCATTTGCTTGTGGCATAACACGGGTCCGTTACCTATGAGCGCTGGCGTGGCGAGAACTCACGCGGCCCCGTGGTCCTACGGCACCGCTCGTCACGATAACCGCGTGTTCTACTCCAATTTAAC
>JBGTKH010000042.1:0-3535 GCA_041744735.1 Pirellulaceae bacterium
AGCCAAAGCCCCGTGAGTTTTGAGAACTTCAAGGCGTTGGGCACGCTGCCCATCCAATTCAGCGATCTCCGTTTTGCGTTCACCGATGTCCCGCTTGAGTCGTTCGATCTCGCTGGACAAGAACGACCTGCGGCCGGTAACTAGCGCATGGTGGAATTCGCGAACATCATCGATTCGCTTCTTCACAAGTCCAGGCAATGCCACACCGGCTTCTTGGTAGACACGGTCAAGCGTCTCACCGGTCAATGTATCCTGAGTCTCCAATCCTTCCTCAGCGATACTTCGCTCGTACTGTCGGAGTAACCGGCCAGCAACGACATTTTCATTTGCAAAATCGTGAATTCTTCTCGTCAGTTCGGAGGCTTCAGCCTCAATACGTTCGTACTCGGGATGAATACGAAACCGATGCAGATTCTCATCCGTTGCGCTCACTGACTGTTCGACTCGCACGCGTTCAGCTTCGAGTTCTCCCAGGGAGCCGGCAACGGACCGAGCCACGCCAGCTTCGGAAGCAGACTGATAGGCCTTCAGCAGATTTTCCTTTTCGCGCAGGACTTGCCATTGCCGCGCATATCTCCATCCAAGGTCAAGGAGAAATGCATTGCAGATCTGCTGCTCGCCGACCTTGCTTTGAGGATGATGGCGAAACGCGCTCGCGAATGCTTCTCGACCACTTCGTGCAAAGAATGGAAATAGGCTCCGAAATCTAGGTGTGAATGGTTCCCTTTCGTCCGTGATCGGCAACCCGAACGCGACGTAACCAAGGATGCGGGTCCACGCGTCATCCCGGATGGACATTCTACCTGTCGTGATTGTCCGTTCTACGTCTGTCGGGATAAGGGAGGTGTCGCCTGACAGCGTAACTCGGCCGGGATGCGCCAAACTTCGCGTCACAGAAATCTGCCGACCCGCTAGTTCCAGATCCAGCGTGAAATCCCAAGTTTTGAGATCGGGTTTCTTCAGACTCGTGCCTTTTCGACCGCCCAAACAGAAATGGATAATTTCCAACAGCAGCGATTTCCCAACACCATTCCGCGAGTCCTTCACTGTTGATTTGTCTGTTCGGTCCGCCAAAACGACGTTGAATCCCGATCGGAATGTCACCGTTCGAAACAAGTCGTTGTTAGCTCGGACGGCGCGAATCATAGCGGTGCTCGCTTCAGCTGATTTGATTGTTCGGTTCGCCAAAACTACGTTAAATCTGGATCGAAATGACACCAATCGAAACAAATCATGGTTGGCTCGGACGGCGCCGATCATGGCTGTACCCGCTTCAGCAGTCCGCGATCCAAATCCACCAGTTCCATGGCATACAACAAATCGAGTCCGAGCGTAAATCGTTCGAACGAGGCAATCCCCTGAATGCTTCGCACCTCGTCCCAAAGTTCCGTGACCGTCTTGTCACCATTAAGATGCGCAAGTAGCGTGGCCCCAATGCCGATCAGTGAGCCCTCTGGCCGAATGTGCTTGGTCGGCAGAATCATGGCTTAAAAACCTCACACTTTTGGAACAAGTAGCAGAGCACACCTAAACCGGCTGCCTGGCGGTTGAAATCGTTGTCTCCGCTGCTCGCAAAGTCGTGCAACGCGAGAAATAGCGAATCACTTTCCAATCCTTGCTGGCGGTATTCGTTATAACGCCGAAGGAATCCGGCCCGCAATCGTTCGGGAAATCGGTCATCGACGTGAACTACGCTCTCAACGAATCCTTCCACTTCCCGAAACATGCTCAGACCAACGGCGACACGTCGGTGCACTTCGCGAGTTAGTCCGTTTTTCCGAAGTTTCTCGGTCGGTGGAGTTGGTGCATTTGGTTCAGATGGCATCGTTGGTGGTGCCAAAAGGCTCGCACAAACGACTTCCAATTCGGCAAAGCCGACGTCGGGAGTCGCTTGCGCCAGCCGCGAATATATCCAAGCCTCGTGCTCGCTCTTCAGTTTCAGAAGTTCGTCAACTGTGTACGTGGACTGTTGCCCATCCACAACATCGTGATGTTGTCCGCAAAGCAAAATCAGGTTTTCGTACGATCGCAAGAACTCTGGTGACTTCGACGCATCAAAGCGTGGGCCGCCGGGACTATGGCCAAGAATATGTCCCATCTTTCCAACCACGACCTGCGAGTCCAATTGTGTCTCCTCCGCGACAAGTGATTCGCGACAGATCGCGCATCGCGCGGCCGCCAGTCCCCACAACAACTTGAGGTCACGGTCGTTGTAGTACCGGTGACGCGACGATTTTTCCGGTTGTTTGGGCATACCGTATTGTGACCTCGTTTCGCAGAAGACGCTACACCAGATCACTTCAAATCCTAGCGTCGCCAAGGATCACTCGGTCACCCGGTAGGCTGCAAGTTTTCACTCCTCCCTCGGGCTGCGGAGTTGCCAGGATTCGTTGAAGAAGTCGGCGGCGGCGATCTTGCCGGGCCAGAGGGTGTTGGGGGGCGTGGTTAGGTCGACGATCGCCCAGTCGGGAAGCTTGGGGACTTGGCGGGCGTTGTTTAGGTAGGCGTACTCGCGGAATGTGAAGCTGCTATTCAGCACCACGTAGCGCTGTGGGTTGAGTGGATTGGGATAGATCAAGATCGGCGCGTGATGGTCTGCGGCGAAGCGACGCTCGCCGACAACGACCTCGTCGCTCGTCCAGCGGATCGGCAGCTTGTCGGCGATGCGGGACAGAACGGTGTTGCTCGACGGGTCGCCCCAGAGGATGAGATTGGAGGAAGCGATATCGTCGTCGCTGATTTGCCGGTCGTCCTTCACGCGCGCCTCGCCGCGGAAGTGACGGCGCCAGTGTTCGATCGCGCGAGTCAGTTCGGCGGCGGTCCATTTCTCGACCGCTTCGTGCCGCGCCTTGCCGGTTGGGCGCACGAAGATGAACGAGTCCATGAAGGCGTCGTCGACCGGGCCTTGCAAGTCGTGACGCTTTCGCAGTCCGTCGCCGGGCCTCGCGCCCAACTGCCAACTGCCCGCCACGCTGTGAAGTTGCACCTTCCATGAACGGTCTGAGCGCGGCGGGTACGTTTCTAGCACTTCGCCGTCGATGCGCAATTCGACGGGCCGAACGCTGTCGAACGGCGCCCAGCCGGCCGGCATGTCCAGCGTGAGATCGGTCACGTTCTGAGTGCGGGCCAACACGAACGACGGGCCTAGCTTGGCGTCGACGCGGGCCTGCTGCCAATGTTCGCTGATCGCGTCGATCGTGACCCAACTCATGTGGTTGTACTTGAGCGTGTACGTTGTGAATCGCACTTCGCGCGGCAATCGTTGCCGACCGCGATCGGCGATGCTGGCCAGCAGCCGGTCGACCGTGTCGCGAGCCTCGGGGTGATAGGCGTGCTTCGTTTCCGGCCCGATGATGTGCACCAGGTCGAGCCGCTGCTGAGCCAGCGCCTGTTGCATGATGTCGGCCGCTTGCTTCTGCGAGTCCAGTTCGCCGCTGTACGCAACGGTCGGACAGTTGTGCAGATTGGCGGCCCAGTCCGTGCAGTCGTACCAATGCCACAGCTTGCGTTCGTACCACGTCGGGTCGAGCGTTTC
>JBGTKH010000043.1:0-6107 GCA_041744735.1 Pirellulaceae bacterium
GGCGATCTGGCAATTGCAAAATCTGGGCTTGGGCAATGCGGCCCGCCAGCGCCGCCAGGGGAGTTTACATCGGCAAGCACACTTGGCGGCCGATCAAATCCGCGACATAATTGCGGCCGACGTTGCTCGTGCGTACTATCGCGTGCAGGCTCGCCGCCAACAGATCGAGGCCGCGGGCCCGCAAGTGACGGCCGCGGCCGAAGCGCTGAAGTTAAACTTCGACGGCATCCGCGGCGCCGAACTGCGGCCGATCGAAGCTCAACAAGCGATCGGTGCACTGGCCACCGCGCGCGGGCAGTACGTCGATGCCGTGCTCGACTACAACCGCGCCCAATTCGAGTTGCTGCGAGCCATCGGCCAACCGCCGGTGGAGCCGAATCACTTCGGGGCAATGCCAGAGGAAATCCGATGACCCAACGCCCCGACTCCGGCCCACCGTCCAATCCATACACGCCGCCCACGGGCAAAGACACACAGGGTCTCGCTGGCGAGGAACCAGGCGCTCGCATCGGCCGGGCCGCGTGGTTAGCGCTGATCGCCGCGCTGTTGGGCTGGATGTTCGACGGTCTGGAAATGGGTTTGTTCCCGTTGATCGCGCGGCCCGCCATGTCGGACCTGCTGGGTCCCTCGGGCAAAGAAGACGTGGGCCTGTGGATTGGAATCATGTATGCCGTGTTTCTGGTCGGAGCCGCCACGGGAGGCGTCGTCTTCGGCTGGCTGGGCGACCGCGTCGGGCGCGTGCGAGCGATGACGTTGAGCGTGTTGACGTATGCCATTTTCATGGCTCTCTGCGGCATGTCGGGGTCGGTCTACCAGATGTTCGCGTTCCGCTTCATGTCGTCGTTGGGGATGGGGGGCGAGTGGTCGCTGGGTGTAGCGCTGGTGATGGAGATTTGGCCGAACAAGTCGCGTGGCTTGATGGCGGGATTGATCGGCGCCGCCGCCAACGTGGGCTTTCTGTCGATTGGGATCGTTGGTCTGGGTCTGGGACAGATCATCGGATCGATGGAAGGCTGGCTGTCGTCGGTTGGGCTGCCCGACTCGTGGGTGACCTATTTGGTCATCGACACGTCAGGCAAGCCGACCGGCTGGCGGCTGCTGATGATCTTCGGCGGAGCGCCGGCGCTGTTAACGTTTTTCATTCGCATGCTCGTGCCGGAGTCCGAACGGTGGCTGCATGCGAAAGAGGCCGGGGCAACATCGCACTGGGCGACGCGCGACATGCTGGCCGTGCTGATCGGAGCTTGCGGGCCGTTGCTAATCATCTACCTATGGGCGTTTGACCATTCGCTGCTGCTTCGACTGGCTGGTACCGCCGCCGGATTGACCGTGGCGCTGGTCGGCTATACGTATCCCGTCATGCGATTTTTGCAACGTTCGCAGGTCGCGGGAACGGATCCGCTGCACTCTTGGGTCCCTACGATCGGACGCATGCTGCTGGGCGCGTGCCTGAGCGGTGTGGCTTTGATCGGCACGTGGGCATCGTTGCAAAACGCGCCTTCCTGGGCCGACAAATTGGTCGAGCATTCAATGCCGGACGCACCGAACGATATTCTCGCGGCCGCGCGTTCAACGGCACGGTCGTACACACAGATCGCGTCGGCCTTTGGCGCAATTCTGGGTACAATCGCCGGAGCGATGATTGGCAACTGGATCAGCCGGCGGATGACGTACACGCTGTTGTGCATCGGTTCGTTGGTCTCGTCACTGGTCTTCTTTCAATTGAACACAACCTACGGACCGCATTTTCTAGTGGCGGTGTTCTTTGCCGGCGGCATAACGGCATCGTTCTACGGTTGGCTGCCGCTATACCTGCCCGAGTTGTTCCGTACGACGGTGCGTGCCACGGGGCAAGGCTTCAGCTTCAACTTCGGCCGCATCCTGGCCGCCGTCGCCGCATTGCAAACCGGCTACCTGATGAAAGACGTATTCCACGAAGACTACGCCACCGCCTGCTCAATCATGAGCCTGGTCTACTTGGTCGGCGTAGCCATCATCTGGCTCGCCCCCGAAACCCGCGGCAAGCCGTTGCCGGAATAGATTGACGGCGGTACTGCGGCTACGTCGGACACCTTGATTTGGCGGGTAACGTCCTGGTAAAGTTGGAGTTTTATCTTTGCGTCCAAAATCTTTAGTGGAAGACACTTGCAAGACAAATCCGGCGGGACAGAGTGATGTTGTCACGACAAGCAACTAGAACATCGCGGTTGAACTGCGCGGATCGCGGAGATGGCAAGTGCGTTACTGCGAGCGTCGTTGACGTGCGACCGGCTGTCGCCGATTTGTGTTGCGGTATGGGCGGGCTTTCACTTGCGGCGACTCAGCTTGGGATGCGAGTTTTGGTTGGGGTCGATGTCAACGCAACCGTCGTTCGGACTTTCGTGAACAACTTCCCGGAAGCCAAGGTGCTAGAGGGGAGTATTACATCCCGAAAAGTTATCGAGCGATGCTCGCTAGAGCTCACGCCGTTGAACGGCAAGTCCTCTCCGTTCGTCATTCTTTCGGGTCCACCCTGTCAGGGCTTTTCGGCGGCTGGTCCACGAAACGCGGCAGATCCTCGCAATCAAGTCTTCGTTGCTGTGGCGCGTGCGGTCGTCCAACTAAAGCCGCATTGTGCGCTTCTTGAGAATGTGTCAATGCTACTCGCCGACAAGCACAGCGGTCGGCGCAAAAAATTTGAGAAGACGCTCCACGCGGGAGGCTACTATGTACGTCATGTGCTGCTCGACGCTGCCGATTTCGGTGTGCCTCAAAGGCGCAAACGCGCGTTTTTCCTGATCTCACGAATCAAACTCGACGAGCAAGAGATACGCGAGAAACTCGATCAACTTAAGCAGCCAGTGCTAAACGTCGCTGCTTCGTTGCGGGGCCTACCCGTGCCAGCCGTCCGTCCCGATGACTACGATGACGAGAAAGACTACGACTGCATCCCCAACCATTTTGCAATGTGCCATTCGAAGCGGGTCATGAACAAGATTGCCGCGATTGAACCGGGAACTGGGCCCATGTCTTACCGGCGACTGCATCCATCACGGCCGTCCAACACGCTGTTTTCAGGGCACCGCGCGCCACCAGCGCACTTCTCAGAACCGCGCAGCATTACGGTGCGCGAAGCAGCGCGGCTGCAAGGCTTCCCCGACAGTTTCAGAGTGTACGGCTCGTTTGCAAACCAAATGGAGCAAGTCACCAACGCTGTTCCTCCACCACTTGCGCGAGCCGTACTGCGGGTGCTTGCCGATCTTTCAGGAGTCGCTGTTCAATGACCAAATCGACGAAAGCGGCATCGCTTGCGGAGAAGATCCGCGCGACGGTCAGAACGAAGACTCCCGTCGAGACCGATCTAAAGACTGACCAGCGGGTACTCGCACGAATCACCGACGGTATTTATCGTCAGCCTGCCTCTGCACTCCGTGAACTGATTTCAAACGCATACGACGCGGACGCAACTGAGGTGATCATCCTGACGGATGCTCCACGGTTCTCGCTGATCAGCGTCCGCGACGATGGCATTGGGCTCTCGCCGGAATCGTTGCAGCACTTGGTCCAACACATCGGCGGCAGTGCAAAGCGAACGAGAGAGGGTGCGGACCTTGATGTCACTGCGGCGGATGATCCTATGCGGAGCCCGGGCGGAAGGCAGCTCATAGGCAAGCTGGGTATTGGCTTATTTGCCGTCGCTCAGTTCACGCGACACTTCTTGATCATTACGAAGACTCGTGGTGAAAAGTTTCGAACTGTGGCCGATATAACGCTCGGCCCGATTGACGAAGAACAAAAGTTGGCGGAAGCGGAACACGCCGGGCAACACGAAATCACTACGGGTCATGCACGAATCTGGACCGAACGCGCCGGAGACGCCGATTCGCATGGGACTGAGGTAAAACTTTTGGACTTGTTGCCAAGAACGCGTGCCGAGCTGGCGAGCTTTGACTTGTGGGCGAAGATTGACTTCGAAAAAGAGACCGAAGGCAAAGCCCTCTCGCGCGAGCCGATCCTTCACATTGGGCGCATGAATCGCGAACGTCCCGAAGAACTTCTCGTCGAGCCGAAAATCCCTTGGTCTGAAAAGGACAAGCCACGGGCGAGGTTCGAGAAACTCGTTTCTGCTGTCCGCGGGCTGGCTAAGACCGACAAGGAACTCGTGGACCTCGAATCTGTTTGCGATCGGTACTTGCAAACAATTTGGACCCTGTCTCTGGCGGCGCCCTTGGATTACTTGCAGGGTCATCCGTTCGATCTAGCCCCAAATGGCGAGCGGATACTCTTCTACGAGCTGGAAAACCAGACTCGCGGGCAGGCAAAGCCGCTGCAACTCAAACGGGGTGAATCGCCGCGGAAGTCGCTCGGTCTGACAACACCGTGTCTGGCGACGGGAGATCGATTTGAGGTTTTCGTCGATGGCGTGCAACTGTTTCGCCCCATCCTTTTTCGAAATCAGCCAAAGACTCAAAACGCGGTAAAAACTCCAATCCTCTGTATCGGACACTGTCGTGAAGAGTTCGCCGACAAGCCTCTGTCGCTCAGCGGTGGGCCGCTTGAATTCGAGGCGTATCTGTTTTGGACACCGAAAGTCTTGCCGACACAGCACCAGGGTGTGCTCGTTCGCGTTGGCAATGCTTCGGGCGCTCCGTTTGATCGGACGTTCATGGGATATCAGGTTTCGGAGCAAACGCGCCTGAGGCAGATCACGACCGAAGTCTTTGTCCGAGAGGGATTGGATGGGGCGATTAACCTAGACCGCGAATCCTTCAACTACGCGCACCCGCACTATCAGTTTCTCGTCAAGTGGCTGCACTCGGCGATTCGCCAGTTGACGAACCGTCACAAAGAGGTCGGCAGCAATATTCGCAGTGAACGTTTGGTTCAACAAGGAGCCAAAGCGATCAAGAAATTGGAGAAACTCGTTGAACAGCGGGCCAAAGCTCTCGGCGTAGAGGACGTGGCTGAGGTCGTCCTGCTAGAGCCCGGAAGTGAATCGGACGCGCCGGACTTGAGGGATCAGGGAGTCGTGGCACTGCGCAAACAGTTTGTGTTGCCCGAGTCGAAATCGCTGCGCCAAACGAGCGCGGAACAACAACGATCCGTCTTCCTGGCAGGAAAGGCTGTTGCGATCGCGCAGGTCCTGCACGCATGGGGCCTGATGGACGAACTCTCATTTGAGGATCAGGAAAGGCTCGTGCGTGACATCCTAGAGGTTGCAACGGCAGAGAGTGAGCAATGAGCAACCAGAGTTCTGACCTCGCGGACGACATCGTCCAGAGCGCCGTCCCTCAACATACAACGCCACCGAGAGACGAGTTCATGCCCTGGCACAGGGTCCGCAAGCAGTTAATCCGTGAACGGCAGTGGAACGAGTTGACTGGCCGTATGGTCAACCGTTATCTGAAATCCCAGTTGCAAAATGAGAGTACGGACTGGTCGCTTGAAGAACACGAGGCCGAGGCACCGGTCGCACCTGCCCAAATTCCTCATGCGATTCGTGTCGAACGGCCTTTGCGGTGCTTGGTGATCCCTGGCGACGATCTCCTAGATTTGCGCTCTTTATGGAAAGACCTTCGTCCGCATAAATGCTGGATCCGCTATCTCGGATTTAACGAGGTGCAAGGATCAGAGCAGAGTGGCACACGAGTCCATGTAGCAAACAACGAAGTTACGTCGTTGGACAGGGTCGCGCATGATTCGCTCGTGCTAGCTGATCGCTTTCAGTCAATCGCGAGCCAGAATTCGAAGGCGTATCAATATCTCAAAGAGTATGGGCCGTTTCACGTCGTAAATCTGGACTTGTGCGATTCGCTCTTTCCCACAATAGCGCGCGACTCGACCGACTACTTTAATGCCCTCCACCGCCTGGCGGAGTACCAGATGAAAAATCAAACTACTCCGTGGTTGCTGTTCGTTACCACGCAAGTCGAGCCGGGCGCAGTAAGTGTCCCCGCGTTTCAGCGACTTTGTCAGCCAACTCGAACAAACTGCGACGCGCATCCAGATTTCGCCGCGCATCTGAGAACGCTCGTGCCGACGGATGCATTTCAATTTCAAACTGCCGCCATCGACATCTCACTTCTTGCCGAAGATGACATGGTCCGCGTCTTCGGCGTGGCCTTGGG
>JBGTKH010000044.1:0-15472 GCA_041744735.1 Pirellulaceae bacterium
GGCCGTCGTGCCGCATCGAGCCGCTCATGTCCATGATTACGACTGTCGCACATTTGGGCGTGTTGCGCGTGCGATGCACTTCGATATCCTCCGGCTTCATTCGGATCGGCAATCCCGGCCCGCTGCGGAGCATGGCGTTCACCAGCGACTGCGGGATGTCCATGTGCGTGAGCGAATCGCCGAACTCGTACGGTTTGGTCTGCTGCATCTCGACCGCCCCTTCGCCGATGATCGGACCTTGATGCCGCCCGCTGCGCGCGGCTTGCAAATGGCTGAAGATTTTGTCCAGCAGTTTGCCTTGGAAGATGCGATAGGCTTTCGGAGTGAGCCGAAACGCGCCGCTGTTGTCGGACTCCAGCCCTTGCCGCTCGGCCATTTCTCGCAGGTAGTTCTCGACCATCTGCTGCAGCTCATGCAGCCGCTGCATGTCGCCCGGCTCGGCGAATTCGGCCAGCGCTTCCATGTCGATGATGCCGATTTGCGCCGTTTTGCGAGCCTCTTCGAGTTGTTTGAGCAGCTCGTCGATCTTTTCCAATTCTTGCTTGATCTCCAGCGCTTCCGGCACGGTCATCGGTGTGCGGCCGGTGAACGTGTACTTGGCGGCCAGTTCGTCGACTTGATACTTGTCGCCCAGCCGGTCAATCAGTTGCACCAGCTCCTGCGCGAACCGCGATTGATCGTCGCCGACGGCGTACCACAGCCGTTCCAGATCGTAGATTTGTTCTTCCTCGAACCCGCGCTCGAAGCGTTGGCGAAACTTCGACGGCGGTTTCATCCGGCCGCCCAGCTTGCGAAATTCGCTGCGGGCCGTCTGTTGCACGGTGTCTGTCTCGTACGTCTCCAGAATCTTCCGCTTTCGCTCCAGCAGCATCGCGATCAGCATGTCAATGCTCGGCCCCAGCCCGGCGAATTGGCTGGGGTCCAGCCGAATGGCCCGCGCCAGTTCCTTGTCCGTCAGCCGCCGCATGCTGCCGAACCGCAGCATGTGCTCCATCGCCGGCGACACCATATCCGGTGGCGGCTGCGTGGGGCTGGGAAAATTCTTCGGGTCGTACTTCTGGTACGTGTGAATCACGCCGCCGATGTGCTTGCGGATCGTCATGATGATTGCTGTCCCTATTTGTTCCGCATTTGACGCCGCAAGCTTTCCAGTTCATCGCGCAAACGGGCGGTCTCGGCCTCGGCCTGTTGACGCGCCGCTTCGGCTTGAGCGATGGACGCATCGGCGCGTTGACGCTCCATATCGGCGCGTTGGCTTTCCGCGTCGGCCCGCTCGCGTTCGATGTAAGCAATCTCGGTTGGCGTCAGCAGCCTGGTCTTTGTTTTGGGATCGTACAATCGCAATTCCCAATCGTCTCGCTCGAGTTGCAGCCCTAGAACGTTGCTTGTCAGCCGGCCCTTGACCGCGCGAATCGGAACATACCGGCCTCTTTGCAGCCGGAAGCCTTGAAGCGACGGTTTCAAGTATTCCTGTTGCGGATCGAACAGGAAGTATTCGCGGACCTTCAGCATGTTCTGATAGATCGCGAACTTGCCTTCCAGGTCTTCCTCCTGCGTGCTGGGCGACGTGATTTCGATGACCACGTCCGGCGCCTTGCCCTCTTTCCACGTCAGCCAGCAGGGCCGTTCGGGATGCTTCGGCACGTCCAGCGCAACAAATACGTCCGGCGATACATGCCGCCGCTTATCGCCGGGCACGTAATACAGAAACATGTTGCCAGTAACGTACGCGCGCGGATTGTCCGCGTACCACACGCGCAGCATCTCGATCAATTGCAGAATGTTGTCGCGGTGCCAGGGTGTTTCGCCCATCGGTTTTCCGTCCGAATCGGGATAATCAATCTCGGGCGAAGTCCAGATGCTTTCGATGCTCGCCATGTTTGTTGTTCCACTTGCTCACTCGTACCGCGTGCCCATTGTACCAAGTTTCCGAACGACATGCCGCCTGCGCGCTCGACACACGAGCATCAACTTGCCCTAGAATCCGGCTTGTCGCATAATGGAATCCAGGAGTTGAAGCCATGCCCGTACATGATTGGACACGTGTCACCGCCGGGACGTTCCACGATTTTCATTCATCGTGGATTACGCACTTAAAGGAAACTCTAAATGACCGCTTGTTGCCGGACGGTTACTATGCGCTCTCCGAGCAGCACGCGGGGCAAATCGTGCCCGATGTGCTGACGTTGTCGACGCGACCAGATACGGGCACATGGCCGCGGCCCGAGGGTGCAGTGGCTGTCGCGGAAGCACCGCCGCGAGTGCAAATGACGATGGTGGCCGACGAAGATACGACGTATCGCATGGCGCGCCGTACGCTGGCGATCCGGCACCGCTCGGGACGGCGGCTGGTGGCGATGATCGAAATCGTTTCGCCGGGAAACAAAGATGGCCGGCAGCATGTCGATCAGTTCGTGGACAAAGCAGTATCGGCCCTGCAGCACGGCATTCACTTGCTGGTGGTGGATTTGTTTCCGGCCGGCCCAGCCAATCCTGCGGGCATGCATGGAGCCATTTGGGAAATCGTGGGTGGTGAGTTCGATTTGCCTGATCCCAGCAGCTTTGCCCTAGCCGCTTACGTCGCCGACCGCATGCCCGAGGCGCTGGTGAACCTTGCAACCGTGGGCAGCGAATTGCCCGAGATGCCGCTGTTTCTGAACATCGGCTGGTACATCAACCTGCCGCTGGAACCCAGCTACATGTCCGCGTATCGTGGTCTGCCCAGCATCGTGCGTGACGTGGTGGAAGGCCGCCTGCCGGCCGAGAGCGATCAGGTGTAAGCGGCTAGGTAAATTCGGATTCCCGCCCGATCGCAACTCTTGCACGGAACGTCAACATGACAACATCTCACCTTTCCCGGACGCTGTCGCTGGTCGCGGTCGCTTGCGTTGCGGCGCTGCCGTTGCGAGCGGATGAAGCGTCTGCGCCGAATGCGGAACCTCTAATCCTGCAATTGACGGCGCATTTTGGCGCCACTGAATTAAAGCAAGAAATCGCAGTCGTGGAAGACGGCCCATTTCGCGTCGTCACTGAGGGCGAAAGGGTGCATTGGACTGTGGAAGGCAAAGTCGGGCGTGTGGCCGACGGTGTTGTGCCGGTTGAGCTTTCGATTTCTGCAGTGGCAAAGTTGGGAGGCTCCGTCAGCGGAACGCAGCCGTTGCAGTTGAAGATTGATGAATTCTCGGCTGGCGGTGGTGGAATCGGTAATATGGCGATTGTCGACGTCTGGGTTCGACGCGGCGCGGATCCCATTGCGCCTGTGGTTAGGCAGCTTGAACGTGGTGGGCAAGGGTTTTCTTCGGCGGCGATTTACCTGAGCAGGCTTGGCCCTGCCGCCAAACCCGCTGTGCCGCAATTGATCGAAGCCTTGAAAGGTGAGAATTTCAAGTTTTCGGATTACGACCAGGAAACGCTCCATGGCGCCGCTGCGGACTGTTTGAGCCGCATCGGTCCGGCCGCCAAGGACGCGGTTCCTGTTTTGCTAACGACGCGAGACAGCCCCAATGCCTACGTTCGGCTCAGCGGCGCAGTCGCGCTGTGGATGATCGCACGGCATCCGGCCGGCGCTGAAACCTTAGCGGCGTTGCTGCAAGATAAGGACCGGTGGGTACGCTGGCGCACCGTTGAGGCGCTGCGCGGAATGGGCATCGAAGGTCCCGATGTCGAGGCCGCGTTGGTTGAAGCGTTGACGAGGGAACAGGGCTCATTGCAACTGGATGTCGCCGAGGTACTTTGGCAAACGTCGCGGCACAACGAAGCGTTTCGGACGCTCGTCAAGGCACTTCGCGCTCCGGATGACAAATTGAGAGTTCATGCCTGCTACGCGCTGAGCCGATTTGGTCCGTCGGCCAAGCAGTCGGTTGACGCATTGGCCCTGGCCGTCTTCGACGAACAATTGCAGGTCCGCAATAGTGCAGTGGCGGCATTGCACAAGATTGATCCGGCAGGCAGTTTGTCGACGGAGAAACTCATTCAGGCATTGCGGGAAGAGCCTCACGAATATCGTCGCCAAAACGCCGCCCAAGCACTCGGCGAGAATTTGGGACCGTCCGGTGTTCTGGCTTTGGCCGAGGCCGCGAGCCGCGAAGATCGTCTCGTCCGCAGTGCGGCATACTCCGCCTTGTACTACATCGGAGCCGACGCCGCTGGAGCCTTGGCCGACATTTTACAGCACGGCGACGCGGCCGACCGCAAGCAGGCCGCATGGTCATTGCGTGACATCGGTCAAAAAGCGATACCCGCGATTCCGGAATTGATCGAAGCCCTAAGCGATCCGGATCTCGACGTCCGTGCCGGGGCGATGTTCGCGCTTGCCAACATCGGCGATGCGGCCGTGCCGGCGCTTACAAAGGCACTCCACGACAAACGTGCTGACGTGCGCGAACAGGCGGCCGGAGCCCTCGAAGAGATGAAGGCACAAGGCACGCTTCGGAACGTTAAGTGATCAGGTCGAGCGACGAACTGGACCTGGAAAGAAAATCTGAGCCTTGCAACGTCACCTATCGCTCGCCGTTTGGCTGCCGTCGTTGCAACGCCTTCAATTGTTTGCGAAGCCGCTGCAATTGGGATTCTGCCTGTTCGGCTCTTTCGGTCGGCGTCAGCAGTCGCCTCTTCGTCTTGGGATCGTACAATCGCAATTCCCAATCGTCACGCTCGAGTTGTAGATTCAGGACATTGCTCGTCAGCCGGCCCTTGACTGCGCGAATCGGAACGTACCGGCCTCTTTGCAACCGGTAGCCTTGAAGCGACGGTTTCAAGTATTCCTCTCGCGGATCGAACAGGAAGTATTCGCGGACCTTCAATTTGTCTCGATAGATGGCGAACTTGTCGTGGAGGTCTTCCTCCTGAGTGCTGGCCGAAGTGATTTCGATGACCACATCGGGCGCCTTGTCTTCTTTCCAAGTCAGCCAGCAAGGCCGCTCGGGATGCTTCGGCACATCCAGCGCCACAAACACGTCCGGTGATACATGCCGCCGCTTGTCGCCGGGCACGTAGTACAGAAACATGTTCCCCGTCACGTACGCGCGCGGATTGCTGGCGTACCAACCGCGCAGCATCTCGATCAATTGCAGAATGTTGTCGCGGCGCCAGGGGGTTTCGCCCAGCGGTTTTCCGTCCGAATCGGGATAGTCGATCTCGGGCGAAGTCCAGATGCGTTCGATGCTCGCCATGTTCGTCGTCCCGCCCCAAAACATTGGTCGGTGTTGCCAGTTTGTCGCCACCGCATGAACAAAGCCAATGCTGGCATGTAGCCCGCGAATCGCAACTCGCGGACGCACACCGCATGTCTATTGTATCAAGTTCCCCGGCGATCATGGCGAAAGCAACACTCAGCCAATTCCGCAAATGAGTCCCGCAAGCGGCGGAAGTCGTGCTCGAACACGATGGCAGCGTCGGGCCGCTTGAATTGTTCCAGCAATCCAAGCCAGCTTCATACGCGCCATCTGTTGCATCCAGGCGTCATCCATCAAACGGCAGGTCGGGTCGGAGACCCAACCTACTCGACGGTAACAGGCACCTGGATCTCGCCGATGATTTCTTCGTTAGCAAGTAACTGCAGATGAATCCGCGCTTCTCGTGCCGTGGTCAGTGGTGGCGATTCGACGTGAACTTCGATCCGTCCATCGCCGGCTTGCTTTAACTGAGTCGTCCACCGTGAAGGGCCAACTATGCGAACATTCTCGCGAGCCAGGTTTCTGCCGGTAAAGGACAGCGTCGTTGCTGTGCCCGGACGGACTGCGGCGGGCTGGCCGACGAGCGAAATCGCAGCATCGCCGAGAGATTCCGCCAACGCCGCGTCCTTGCTATTGTAAAGCAGTAGAAGCGGTTCATCGGAGAGCGTCAACGTGACTCCGCCATCGGCGCATTGGAGAGTCTGCTGTGTGCCATCCACGTAGATCAAGCGAATGGGACCATCGGCGGACATGGGCACAAAGACATCTTCGCGCTTGCCATCGAGCCACAGGACTTGCAGGCAGCGGTCTTGCTCGTCCCGAAAGAGATACGCCTGCGCGCCGCCGGGATAGTGTTTTTCCTGGACGAACTTTTTGACGCAGATCGCGTTGATCAGATGGTAATGCGTGATCGCGTCCAGCCGAGGGTTGTACAAGTTATACTTGCAGTCAAACATGCAGTGCGAGTCGCCAAATTGGCCGCGGGCCGTACCTTTGGGATCGGGATACTGAATGGTGAACCAGCTTACGGTCGCGCCGCCTTCAGCGAAAAACGAAACGATCTTCTTGATCATCTCGCGCGACACCGCCAGTCGCGTCTGTCCCTGACTGTTCAAACCAAGCTCCGTCGAGTGAATCGGTTTCACCGCGTCGTACTTCTTCATCAACTCGCGGTACTGGCGCATTGTGTCGCGAACCTTCGTGTAATGTTCGTAGATGTGGAAGTCATACGAATCGAGAAAATTCTGATAGCCGGCCCGAAAATACTCTTCGTTCGGTTCGACGGACGTGCCGATGACGTGGATCTTCGGATCAAACGCCTTCACCGTTTCATAAATGGCCCGATACGCGCGGACGTTCTCCAGCACCTTCTCACCCGTGCCATGCGGTTCGTTGCCTGTGGCGATCATCGCCAGGCCTTGGTCGGCATAGACTTCCAGGAAGTTTCGCATGCCGGTGCGCAGCGATTCTTCGCTGTACTGATCGACGTTCTTTTCGTCGGACGGATTGGCAATCCGTCCTACTGCAAAGCCGTTGCGTTCGATTTGGCTGGCGGGCGTGCCGGTGATCCACTTAACGTCCAGCTCCTTGCAAATGTCGAGCCCTGGGAGATGCGGTTTGTACGGCGGCTTGGAGGACCAACCGCCCCACACACCCAGCATCCGCAGGCCAAGCCGATCGGCCAGACGGAGATATGCTGGAATGCGGCCGTCCCAATTACGAATCGAGAACGGCACGTTTTCCGCAGCGTGCTCTTTGGTGATGGCGGTCGGCAGGATGGCGAACCCGGAATCCACCGTCACCGGGGCGCCCGATCCCTGCGGAATCTCCACATGCAACTCGTAGTACTTGCCAATCGCTATCTCATCGCTGGGCAGGGCGATGTCCGCGGTGTAAATGAATTGGCCTGCTTTGCCGGCCTGTCTGGTGAGTGCAACTCCGTAGGTTGGGTCTCCGACCCGACCATTCTTTTCTGTATCTAGGTCCGCTCGGAGACCCAACGTACTGGCGCCCCAATAATCGCGGACTGAAGAGCTCAGCATCTGTTCGAGTTCTGGGAGCGGCTTGTTCGCTTCGACAGTCGCGTGAAAGACCACACTGTCGCCCGGCAGGAATAGATTGCCGAGCGCATCGCTGGACAGCAAAACCCGATCGATGCGTGGTTCGATCGGCTGAACCTTCAGTCGCGACGCCGACAACTCGTCCACGTGAAACGATCCGTACGTCTTATTCAGCTTGACGTGGAGCCGAGCCTGCGAAGCACCTTGTGGAATCAGCACATTCTTGGCAACCACTTGCCAATCGCTTTCGCCGAAGCCGATGCCGAGCGGAATTGTCTCCAACGCCTTGGCCGATGGGTCCAAGACCTCTAACGCCACACTGCCATGGTACGAATTGTCGGGCGAGTGCAAGCTCGACTTCCACGAATACTGCAGTTGCCACATTCCCGACGTGACGTCGAACGCAGCACTCGTGGCTGTCGTTTCGGTTTGGATCGTATCCAGCGTACGCTGTAGAACCAGGGAATTGCTCGTTCGATTGCTACCGGGACTCGCAACTTTCACGTCGCCGCCAATTCGCCAGGTGTTGCCGAACGACTCGGCCGATTCGAACGACTCGCTGAAAGTTGCCGGCGCGGCGGTTGCCTCGACGACCACGTCGGCTCGGATATCGGCAATGTACAGGTCCGGTTTGTTCGCGTCGTTGGAGCGCGTGTTCAGCATCATTTCGATGAGCTGCACCGAACCGTGCCACTGGCCATCGTTGGCTCCGCCCCAGTGCTCGCCACCGGCGATTTTGATTGGCACGATTTCGACCTCGTGCCACTTGCCGTCCGCGGTAAACGGAACGGTCTTGCGTTGATGGGCCTGCCCGCTGGAGTCAACCAGGCGCACGGCGAATTGGCTTGTCGTTTCGCTGCGCATCTTCATGCGGATCACATTCATCGACTGCACGCCCAACGACGCGAATGACTTGCGGACTCCGACGTAAGCTCCGCCGCCTGTGAAGTCGGCATGCAAGTGCATGGCAAACTTCCCCGGCTCGGGTTGATCGCGAAGCACGTCGAGCCCGCCTTTAGCGCCGCGAAACTCCTGGCCCAAATTGAACGTCCAATCGAGTTCGCCCTGTTGCAGCAATTCATCCAACGGAATCGACTTTTCGATCGCGGTCTTCGCGCGGCCTGGCTGAAGCACGGCGTCGCTTAACAAGACTTCGACGTCGGTCCCTAACGCTCGCGAACAGAGCACGACGAGTAGCTTGCCCGGTTGATGCCACCGGCCGTCATTGGCGCCGCCCCACTTCTCGTATTGGCTCGTAACGTCCAGCGCCGCCGCCGTTCCCATCTTGCGGAAGTACTCATCGACCGGCAACACGATCTGCTGCCAGCCGC
This sequence comes from Pirellulaceae bacterium, assembly GCA_041744735.1. Lineage (GTDB taxonomy): Bacteria > Planctomycetota > Planctomycetia > Pirellulales > Pirellulaceae > JBGTKH01. The sequence goes on from JBGTKH010000044.1 coordinate 8,566, forward strand.
CCTTGTCATTCAGCTTGAGTCGCAGTTGATGGCATTGGCTGGTCGCATCGATCAAACGAATTGGGATCGAGTTGACTCCCGGCGGAACATTCAGCCAAAACGACAACCGTTCCACCGGCACGTCGGGCAAGGGAATCGCGGCCTGCACGTAATTGCCGCCCTGAGTGAAATCCCCGTGCAAGGCCAGCACCGGCTGATCGCGAAAACGCTCGGCGGCAATTTCCAGTCCGCCCCGCGCACCGGGAAACTCGCGGCCATTGTCAAACTTCCAACCGCCCCGGTCCAGTTCGGCGTCAATCAACGCGATGGGTTGCTGGCATTGCGCCGCGTTGGGAATCGCTGCCAGGAAGGTCAGCACGGCTAAGATGATCGTTCGCGTAATCAATTTGAACTCCTTGATCGGGTACTCTTGAGTTTCAACGTTTTAACATCCTAGTTGATGGTCCGGTAGGTTGGGACTCCGTCCCGACCCCATGCTCACGCCGAGCGCTGGTCGGGACGGAGTCCCAAACCACGAACATCTGCTCGGGAAAGCGCCACAGCGCCATTGACGTCGTTGGAACAACGTTCAACGTGGCGGAAACTGGCGTGTTATGGAGTCTCGATGCCGCCGACCGTTTTGAATAACCCGTTGGGTTTGAGCATCAATTCAAGTGCTTGGTGGTGAAACGTTGCGTCAAAGAACTCGAAGAATCCGGTTTGTCCGAGCAAACAGTCGTAAGGAATCGGCGCTTCCGTAAAACCGACGAAGGCAGGCCACTTTGCCGCGGGACCGCCCACGGACAGTTCCAAATCAAGTCGTGCAAATCGCACCGCGTACGCATGTCCTTTCCAGCGGTGTTGCATTTGGTAAACGAACGACGTCACCCCAAGCAAACCGGCAAGTTGCTTTTGGAAGACTGTAAAATCTGTCCCCGTATCGGCATAAGCGTCGCCGATTTGCCAACTGCCGCTGCCGGGCGAGGCGCCGTAAGCGCGAATCGATATCACCGGCCGGTGGCGCACGGTCGATGCACCTGCGGTAACAAGTTGAGGCGCGATAGTGACCTGAGGGTAGGCCCGGTAACGAAACGTAAAGGTCACTGGAGTTGGACCCCGCCGATGAACTCCTCGGCCGTCTCTTCGTCGGATGGCACGCGATCAATCACCACCGACTCCAAATCAACACCGGAGGCCAGCAGCGATTCGCGAAGTTGCTCCAGGTCATCCGCCCCGTCAATAATTCGCCAACCCTCCGCGGCGCACTGCAGGGCTACTGATTTGCCTTTCCATCGTTGGAACACATCCGCCGGCGCGGAGCCCCAGAATTCCTGATAACCGTGCAGATCCAGCGAACAAGACTTCGACCGAGATTGGTTGATCATCGTGGTAGTCCTCCGTTGTGCAACGGCCCAGATTCGTCAATCTCTACCGTACACCGCCCCTTGACCTTTAGCCAGCTAAGCTGACGGGGAACATGGGCGGTCGGTGCCTTTTCTGCCCTCCTCCCCGACACGCGCCCGCGGAATCCTGACAATAGAGTAAAATTGACCAGCGGCGAATTCACGGAGGCGCCGGGGGGAACTCGATCCGGCCGGGAGATCTCGAAATCGAATACACGCACACAAGCTGGAGATAAACGATGTCTCAAGTAACCACCGACAGACCCCAGGTAACCGCGCCGACGGTCTTACCCGAAGTTCTCACTTTGGCGGAAGCCGCCGAATACCTGCGCATCTCAGAGTCGGAAATACATAACCTCATCCGACAGCAGGGGCTTCCGGGCCGGAAGATCGGAGATGAGTGGCGATTCCTCAAGGCGGGTCTGCAAGATTGGTTGCGCTCGCCCTTGATCCAGAAGCAACGCCTGATGGAGTTGGCTGGCGCGTGGAAAGATGATCCGTACCTCGACGAGATGCTCAAGCAAATCTTCGAGGAGCGTGGGCGGCCTATGATCGAGGACGAGAACGGATGATCCTCTTGGACACAGACACGGTTTCTCTACTCGCCGGCGGACATCCAAAGGTCACGCAGCGAGCGCTGGCGGCAACGGACACGGTGGCGACAACCGTCGTCACGCGGATCGAGATTCTGCGGGCGCGATTCGAGTTTTTGCTGAAAGCCGCTGACGGTGCACAGCTCCAGCGAGCGCAGCACTGGCTCGACCAATCGGAAGCCGACCTGAGGAAATTGCCGGTGGTTACGATCGACGCCGCATCCGCTGCGGAGTTCGACAAGCTTCGCAAACAAAAGAAGCTCAAAAAGATTGGCCGCCAGGACTTGCTGATCGGCTGCATCGCACTTACCCACAACGCAACGCTGGTCACACGCAATTTGAAACACTTTCGACAGATTCCGAACCTAAAGGTCGAAAGCTGGGCAGTGTGATTGGAGACTGGTGTTAGTATCGGTGTATTTTCGGACGACGCCGTTCATTGACTGTGCGATTAAGTGGTTTCAAGAGAGCGTGGAATATTCAACTGCGACGTTCTGATATGTGACAGCCTGGTCAATGCGTCGCTGGTCCGTCATGAGCACGACGATTGTTCGACATCTCGGCCGATCTTCTCGTGCCGGAGATCGTTTGAAGAATCGCGGAATAGTTGACCGGGGCGCCTACGCCGCCTTTCGGTATGATTGAAACTCGGTGTCCGGAGTCGTTTCTAGTATTTTTCCAAGCACCGCCACTTCGTCAGTGGATAGGTATCGATACGATTGCGGCGGATGAAATTGCGGCCAGACGCGCCGAAGTTGGGCTAGTTCAATCGGAGACGGAAAGAGATAAGGACGAGTAAGGAAAATTCCGACGGCCTTTGATGCACCGTCGAAGTATGCCGTGTAGTCGCGTCCGCTTATACCCGCAACGGATTTGACTTGCCACCAAAACTCGCTGGGGCGAGCTGTCTGAATCTCTTGGACGAAGAATGCCCCTACAAGCGCTCGAACGGGCGATGACGCATAGACCAAAACGGCATCGCCACGATCGAGTTTAGGCGCAGTCCGCCGCAGTTCCACTCTCTTTGTTCCCTTGAAGATATTGTCCGCGTACTTTGGTCGTATTGACAGCAGTAAAACTCTCTTGCCGCTATCTATCTGGTGCCAAACTCCGGCCTTCGCGGTAGAGAACCGTAAAAGCTTCGTTCGGGACGCGCGTGGGCGACTGGAACGTCGATCGGACTCCGAAGGACCGAAGGACGACTTGCAAACGCTCGAAACCAATCGGTTTTTCGAAGACTTCCGTGTCACTAAACCGAAATGCCTCAATCTCGCGGTCAAGGTCGAATTTCGACAATTCGAAAACGTGTTGCCATTCGTAAACTCCCAGACGGCGGAACCGGCGGAAGAGGTCCTTGGGCTTGCCATGCACGACCTCTTCGATCCGCGAACATGCGCGAAGTTGCATGCTGCCAGGATACTTTTGATTCTTCGTCACGTACCAGAGCACTCGTGCCGGAGCCGTTGGGCTCGTTGCATGGTGGGCCCGATAATAGACGGATTCCGGATTCAACGCTAGCTCAACATCGGCTCCAAAGAGCGTCTGTCGGGCCAATCGTTCGTCAAATAGGTGAAGCGCCCATTTCGGCTCAATGGCGACAACGTACGTCGGGATTTCGCAGTCGATAAGCTTCGCTGGCCAAATCGCGTGTTCGGCGTCGGAACCAACCAGCGCGTTGTTGCGCACCTCGTTTGAAGATAGTACGTCAATGAGTCGTTGCGACTCCGAGTCCACAACGCTGATTCTTGCTAAACGATCCTCCACCAACTTTGCTGTTTCGGTGGCAGTCGCAACCGATGCAAGGCAGACTTTTAACCAACTCTGTCCGCACTGGATAAAGCCCATGTCCCTGAGAGCACTGACAAGCATTTCCGTGACGAATTGTTCTTCCAATATCACCGCCGGCCGGTCGTCGCGTACTGCTTCCAGAATTACTGATCGCAGCAGGGTTCGGGCGAGCGAGCCAGCCAGCCGATCGCCGGAACATCGCAACACGCGAATCCGCACTGACGACCCAGCTTGGTTGTCGGCAACGATCAGTGCCAAATGGTCATTTGGCTCACGGATGACAATTTGACAGGAATATCGCCTGGGTTGTGCCATGCAGCGTCGCAGTTCTTGCTTGAGCGATACTTGGCGCTCACCTAGCTGCTGCGATTGAAACGTCGATGCAAATTGTTCTGCATCGCCGTGAACTTGGCGGATCTTCAAATTCGTACCCGCTAGCTGCGACCTCTGATACGCAGCCTCCCGTGTCAATTCGTCTAAGCGTCCGATCAATTCCGATGGGCTCAGCACTGACAAGCCGAATACCTCATAGATCGCATCGGCTGCTTTCAAAACCTCTTCATCGCGCGTAACGAATACGTTCGCCGACGAGGGTATCGTCCGAGCCAAATGCCGCATATCGGCCGCGTCTCGATTCGATTTCCAACGCGGGAAGAGTTCTTTCAACCGTTCCTGCGCAACGAAAAATGCGGTGTCCCCGCAGGCTATCACAGAGAATTGGTAAGAAAACCTCTTCCGTTCACGACGCGTCTCCGCATCCGGATGGCGGTTGATTTCGTTGAACAGTTCCTCATCAACCGCGAGTCGCAGATGCGGCAGTAGCCAATCGGCGAGCAAGCCTTGACTTTCCTCTGCGCCGTTGCGGGTGTTGTCCTGCAAATCGAAAAACACGTTTGCATCGAGCACAACCTCTAGCGCCTGGTCGTCGCTGTTGGATTCTTGCGTGAAGAGATTGCTATGTTGGAAATCGAGCCAGTAAAAGGTCAGCCAATGACCATCCGCGCTCTTGCCAACTTTTTCGCGCTGTGCCACGAATCCGACTTTTGGCCAAAAGTCGTGCTCGGCGTAATCACGTCGGCAACTGAGACCGATGCCTTGGTAGCGATCGCGGGTCTGTTTGCATAGTTCTCGGACCAACACGCTCCCGATACCTTGCGTCCGCATGTCACGATTGACGCATAGGTGGTCAATAAACACTTTCTGCCTGCTGGTTCGGTAAATCAGGTAACCAACACAGCACTTTGCGTCGATTGCCACGAGAATTTGATTCCGTTCCGCGCGTTCGACAAATGCGCCATCGGGAAAGAATCCGAGCGTCTTGCTGTTTGCTCGCCAAAGCTGCTTGACGCTGTCGAGATAGGGCGATTCAGGTGCGACGCTCTGAATCACAAGTTGGCCAATCGCCATTTTTGGAAACCTCCATGTTTTCGTCACGATCGCATCAGCTTCATGGAAAACTCGTTGAGCGCGTTAAAGCCCATCACGTATTCGAGCAACTGTGGTTCGCACAGATTGCACGCGAAGCAGTGGTTGATGAAGATGAACGAAAGAACACGATCTCCGCTAGGCATCACTCCCATTGAATACTGGTAAATTTGACGCGTCTGCAATGGGCCCAACTCGTCATAGCGTTGACTAATGAGCAGATCGCGCCGTCGCGGATAAAGGCCATAGGCAACTGGCCAATGAATCCGATTGTCTCCGTACCGGGCAAATGAACGAGCTTTGTCGTACATCGCCGAATACGGATCTTCTCTGGCCGCGTGCACAAGCAATTCCAGGCCCACTTTTAGGAGAAATCTAGCCAAGAGTCGCGCATAGTCTCTTGGTGGGTCGACAAGCAAATAAGCGCCGTTGGCGTTGAGAACGAAGCTTCGTGACTCATGCGATGCGACGACGATGACGCGGTCATAGAAGCCCGTCGAATAGAGATTCACGTCCGATCCAGAAAACTTTGGCAGTTTGCCTCTTTTCGTTTTGATGGCGGCGCCTGTGCGTTCGATACCGAATGGCGGACTTGCAAGCACATCGCGTTCGAGGTTCGAACCGAAGTATTGATTGCACTGATCGCACACGAATCCCGGTGCCAAAGTGGTATCGTCATTCCCCAGCGATTCCGGAATCGGATGCTCGACGCTAGTAAACGGTGCCGCAGTTCTCAAGCAAAACAGACATTTGAACGGGATTGGTCGATCCATGATACGATCCGTCTCAACTCCGATGGTGCATTCCACGTTAGCAGAACTCGCGGAAGCGAGAAAGCGGTCAATGTGTATCAAGACACAAGCACCGAAGCAATGGTTCACGACAACCCTAAACGCAATTATCGACTGGCGCGAAGTCGCGTATTGTTGTCGGCAGTCCTCACGCACCGTTACTGCCATTTGCCATATCTATCAACTTGACAACACACCGACCATTTGCGTTGGGACAACCTACTGATCGCGGCGGAAGCAAGAGGAACCCTCGTGGTCAAGCGCAATCCGCATCGGTTCGTGGCCGGATTGACGGCATAGGCAATCTGTTTGCTCGGTTTGCTGTGAGCAATGGTCGGCGCCGGGATTCGGCCGATTGATCGCTAATCCTCACGCCAGGAGATCGTGAACGACCTGTCCGTGGACGTCGGTTAGGCGGAAGTCGCGGCCGGCGTAGCGGAAGGTTAGACGCTGGTGGTCGAAGCCCAGCAGGTGCAGGATGGTGGCGTGCAGGTCGTGGACGGGGACGGGGCGGTCGACGACTTGGAAGGTCAGCACGGCCAAGATAATCGTTCGCGTGGTCAATTCAAACTCCTCAATCGAACGTTTTGGATGTCATCGTTTTCATAATAACATAGTTGATCGTCCCGTAGGTTGAAACGATGAAATCCGGGACCGCCGTGGCGGGATTCATAGATGAAACTCCGTCCCGATCGCTGCATTGGGTCGGGAAAAAGTCTCAACCGACTATGGTGAACCGGGGAGGGGAAGTCAACGCCTGGGCTCTTACGTGGTTCGCGAGCCCGAGGTCACAACCACTATGGCGAACCGGGGGCGGGTGTGTCGGGTGACGGCGGAGTTTCGGGCACGCCGCGCGCGGGGACGCTGGTCGGCGGCGTCTTGTACACGATCGAGCCCTCGCCCAGACGCTCGCGCCAGCGGAGCACGT
>JBGTKH010000045.1:0-14216 GCA_041744735.1 Pirellulaceae bacterium
ATGTACATTGCGGACGGTCATCATCGCTATGAGACGGCTTGCAATCTGCGCGACCAAATCGCGGCGGATGACGAGTTGCCTCGTCATCATCCGGCCAACTTTGTGCTCATGCAGTGCGTGAGCATGAGCGATCCCGGCATGATCGTGCTGCCGACGCATCGTTTGTTCCGCGGCGTACCCGCGATGTCGGCCGCCGATCTCACAGCGAAGCTCGGCGATCTGTTCACGTGTCGGGCTGCGGGCGACGGGCCGGAGCAAGCGGCCTCGCTATGGGAGGAGATCGAGGTCGAGGGCGAGCAAGGGCTGCTCGGCTTCTACACCGCGTCAGACAACCGGTGGACCCTGGCGCGGATAACTGCTGCGGGGCGCTCGAAGATTGCGGAACTTGCCACGGAGCACAGTGCCGACTGGCAGGGGCTCGGCGTTTCGATCCTGCACCGACTAGTGATGGAGGGCCTGCTCCGACTGTCTGATCTGCCCAAACCGATGTACGTGCACTCGGTCGAGGAGGTTGTCGAGAGTCTGAAGCGCGGCGATCAGGTTGGCCGCGACGCCACGGGGCAAATGGGACAAGGCGGCCGCTTCGAGCTCTCCTGCTTAGTCATGCCTGCGTCGGTCGATCACGTCCGCGCGATCAGCGAACACGGCGAGCGCATGCCGGCGAAGAGCACATACTTCTACCCAAAGCTGCTCAGCGGGCTGGTCATCAATCCACTTGAGTAGCGGCACCTGTAGCTCGGGTTCATTGACCCGAGCGATGGCGAGCGGGAGCTGCTCGGGTCGATGGACCCAAGCTACAGCATTCGTGATCCCTCGGAGTCGCGTCGGACGGGTGTGCGCCGCGTTTCACGTGAAACACGTCTGGCGAACTCTTGCCGGTCTCGCGGGATTGGCGTTTCACGTGAAACAGTCAAGGGCCGCGGGCTGGATGTTTCACGTGAAACGGGCAAATTCTGCCAATTCGCCGTTTCACGTGAAACGTGCGGGCAATTGGCATTCCGGTTTTGACGCTCGTGCGTTTAAAATCGCGCGCAGCGTGAAGCCGACTCGCGCGGCGAGTCGGCATGCTCTCGCGGAATTTCTGTGAGACCCTGGTACGACGGGCCTCCGAGCCCGTCGCATAACGGTAGTCTCGTAGAGATCGACGGGCTCGGAGGCCCGTCGTACAGGGCAAAGGAGTGCGGCGAGTGGCCCGGATTCTGTGCGTGGCCAATCAGAAAGGCGGCGTGGGCAAGACCACAACGGCGGTGACTCTGGCGGTCGGCCTCGCCCAGGCCGCCTGCCGGACGCTGCTGATCGATCTCGACCCGCAATGCAACGCGACAACCGGCCTGGGACTGGAGCCTACGGACCGGCACCCGCTCGTCATGCGCCGGCCACTACGCGAATCGCTGCGTGAGACCTACGCGACGAATCTAGAGCTACTTCCTGGCAGCCGCAGCTTTCAGGATGTCGAGCTGCTAGCACGCGGTGACGAGAGCAACTCGGCGGTGCTTCGGCAGCATCTGGCCAGCGGCATGAGTGCGTACGACTTCGTGCTCATCGACTGCCCGCCGTCGCTGGGCCAGTTGACTCAAACCGCGTTGGCCGCATCGACCGAAGTGCTGATGCCGATCCAGTGCGAGTATTTCGCGATGGAGGGGCTGACGCAGATGATTCACGTCATCCGCTCGGTCATGCAGCGGCCGCCCCAGCGTCTGCAATTCGGCGGCATCCTGCTGACGATGTACGATCACACGTTGGAGTTGACTCGCGAAGTCGATGCCGAGGTGCGCGACTTTTTCGGCGAGATTGTCTTTCAGACGGTCATACCGCGCGACGTCGCGGTTTCGGAGGCGCCCAGTCACGGGCGGTCAGTGATGGATTACGCACCGCGGTCGCGCGGGACGCGAGCTTACATGGAACTTTGCATGGAGGTAATGGAACGTGACTAAAGAACGACGACTGGGACGAGGTCTGGCCGCGCTGTTAGGAACGCCACTGGCCGAAGCGCCGGACCGCGATGCGTTCGGCGGCGACACAGGGCTGCCGCACGGCGCTGACGATCATTCGCACTCTACCGCGCCCAGCAGTGAGCGCCGCGGCGATCCACTTGGCGACGAGCCGGGTAGCAGTGAGTTGAACTCGGACGAGGGCCTTCTGCGACTGAACGTGTACGAAATTGACGACAATCCGTTCCAGCCGCGGCGGGATTTCAGCGAGCCGGAGATCGCCTCGTTGGCCGAGAGTTTGAAAGAGCACGACATGTTGCAGCCGATTCTGGTCCGCCGCGTGAATGACCGGTATCAACTGATCTCCGGCGAGCGGCGGCTGCGAGCCGCGATTCAGGCCGGGTGGTCGGTCGTCCCCGCGCGATTGCGAGTCGCCGATGATCGACTTGTCGCAGAACTGGCCATCGTGGAAAATTTACAACGCCAGGACCTGAACCCGATTGAAAAAGCGATGTCCTTCAAGCGCTACCTGGATGAGCATCAATGCCCGCAGGAGGACTTAGCGCGGCGGCTGAAGATCGACCGCTCCACGATCGCAAATCTGATGCGGCTGTTGGAGCTGCCCGCGCCGGTGCAGGAGTCGCTACGCACCGGAAACATCTCGGCCGGACACGCCCGTGCTCTCTTGCCGTTAGGCGACGAGCACGAGCAGATCTCCTTTTGCGATCGAATTCGCAAGGAGGGTCTGAGCGTCCGCGACACCGAGCGCATGGTGCAGGAGAAGATCCAAGCCGAAGACGCCGAGCCGCTGGCAATGGACGCCCCCGCCGCGTCGGCCGCCAAGCGCAAGCGAACCCGCAACGAGCAAATCGCGTCCTTGGAACAAGAGCTGCGGATCGCGCTTGGCACCAAGGTCGAAATCCGTCAAACCAGCCGCGGCCGTGGAAGAATTACAATCCACTTCCACAGCCACGACGAGTTCGAGCGACTGCGCGAGACGCTGACCGACACGGGGCTCGGCTCAGCGAAAAGTCGCGCCGGTTAACACTCGTCGTAGCCGAACTCGCACCATGTAGCCGAACTCGCACCATGTAGCCGAACTCGCCAAGAGTTCGGAAGCGATGCGACAGGGTCCAAATTCTGGCGAATTCGGCTACAAGAAATTGGCTTCAAACATGAGGCCAATTGCGTGACCCGCAGCAGACCGTTAGCATTGACACAGATCGCAATCACCCGCGGGGCGTAGCTCAGCCTGGCTAGAGCGCTTGGTTTGGGACCAAGAAGTCGTAGGTTCAAATCCTATCGCCCCGACTTCGTTAAGTCGAAACCGCGTCAGATCGGTGGTCAATCTGCGCGTCGTGCAAGGGATTGCTGGTCTGCTGCCATCTCTACAGCCGCCGAGCGAAAGAGATACTTGTTAACCAACTCGCAGGCGGGGATCCTGGCCCAGGGGAACCAGCTTTCGTGCCGAAGGACTCGCAGCCCGAAGCCACTTAGGTCAATCGACTTCAAATCGGCCCAGGGAAGCAGGCGATCCGCGTGCATCAGACCCTGTGGCGTGAGTTGAGCAGCGCCGAATTCAATACTCTTTCCTCTACGCAAGTCCGCCAAAGTTTTTGGGACGTGCGCTGCCGCCACACGCTGTTGGATCGTCGTTGCCAGACGCTCGGAATCGCGCAGGTGCTCCGTTACCCGGTCCAAATACCATGCCATCGCGAACTGGCACGCGACGAAACTAGCGCTGAGTGGCTCACAGAAGGAGCCCGCCGACGCTACGCTGGTGGGCTCCCTCGCCTCTCAAGAAAACAGTACATCCGACATACCCCAACTAATCCAACTAGCCGGAATCGCTATCGTTGCTGCGTGCTTCCTTGCGAGCCGCTATCGGATGGCGACGACTGTTGGGATTTCTCCGGTGCGGCGGCGGTGCGTGGGGCTGTTGCGGCGGTGGGTTTCGAGGCGGCGCGGGCGAGCATTAGTTCGACCACTCGGTCGGTTACGTCCACGGATGAGGCGTGGGCGAAGAGAACGCTGTCGTTCTTGGTGAGAACGACGCCTAATCCGCGTTCGTGAGCTGCCGTCAGAGCCAGGGGCTTTACCTCTTCGCGGAAGCGGTTGATGAGCGTGAGGCGGTGCTGGCTTAAGTTAGTACGGGCCTGTTGCAGCGACTCGTTCAGTTTGACGTTGATCTGCCGGCCGAGCGTCGTGAGCTGCTGCTGTTGCTCTTCGGTTGGCTGCTCGCCAAGCTCTTTTTTCGTGTCGTCGAATTGCTTTTTGAAATTCGCCTGGATGTTGGCAAGCTGTTGGTTCAGCGACGACTCGGCTTGCTGCGCGGAGTTGACCATCTCGACGTCGTGGCCCAGACGTTTGGCCACTTCATCAAGATCGATTACGGCAACGCCGCCGGTCGAAGGTCCATCTTGGCCGGTCAGCGTAACGCCCACTTCACCTTGTTGGGCTTGCGTGCCGCAGCCCGCAAAAGTTAAAACGAAACTGAACAGGATGGCCACCTTTGATGCGCACCGCATTGGGAACTCCTCTTTAAAATATGCGTATCAGCTACGGGCCGATTACAGTTCAAGCCCTTGCCGTGACGGGCTGGGAAGATAAACAAAGTTCGTAATTCGTTCCAGCCCAATCCAGCGAGGCATTAAGGGGTCGATCGGATGGATACTAATCGGCCGCATTACTTTGACGAGGTGCAGGTTGGACAGCGCTGGATTAGCCCCTCGCGAACGGTGACGGAAGCAGACGTGGCGAATTTCGCAGCGCTTACGGGCGATTTCAACCCGCTGCACATAGATCACGAATTTGCGCGAAGGACTCCGTTCGGCAAGCCGATCGCCCACGGTTTACTGGGGGTGTCGCTCGTCGCGGGGTTGGGCAGCGAGAGTCCGAACATGCACACGGCGGCGTTCGTCGAAGTGCGGGACTGGAAGTTTCTGAAACCGATATGCTTTGGCGATACCGTGCACGTGGTGACTGAGGTCATCGACCGTCGACCCAGCGGCCGGCGCCGGGGGCAAGTCTCTTGGAAGCGGCAGCTTCTGAATCAAAACGGCGAGGTTGTGCAGGAAGGCGTCTTTGTCACGCTGGTGGCCGTATCGCCTGGCAAGCTGCCGGGCGCGCGGCGTGCGACGGCATCCGATCGCACGTCACGCAATTCGTCTAGCTCGTTTAACCGCAAGCCGTAGGCGTGCGCGATAGCTGCCGTCAGGTAGCGCTGACACGCACGCCTGCGGCTTGCGGTTAAACGAAATATGACGGGCGTTTTTCGATCGCAACGGCAACACTTGCGCGGCGGGTTGGTGTGCCACGCGGGCATGGCAGGAAGTCAATGAGTTGCTATACTTGCGGCTCCTGCCGATACAACTGTTAGCTAGATTTGTACGCGCTCATTACCCACAATGATTTGTCCTGCTCGTCCTTCACTTGCCCCGCCGCTGCCGATGCTGATTACCGGCGTCGCCGGAGTTGCCGGCTACAACGCCTTCCACTACTTCCGGCTGAAGTATCCGGGTCAAATCATCGGTACGCGCCGCGCCGACAACTGGCCGCTCAGCGGAGCAGGGATCGTGCCATGCGACGTGGATGATCCCGCGACGCTCGCTCGGTTGTTTGATCAGTATCAGTTCGCTTCGGTGCTAAATTGCGAAGGAACCTGTAAGCTGAAATCGTGCGAACTCGACCCGGATATGGCGCGGCGGATCAATGTGCAGGGTGTCGAAAACCTGCTGAAGACGATCGCGGGCAGCCGCGTTCGCCTCGTGCACATGTCGATCGATCTGGTGTTCTCCGGGCGCGGCGATGGGAATCATGTCGAGGATGATCCGACCGATCCGGTGACAGTGTACGGCGAGACGATGGCGGTGGCCGAGCAGACGATATTGCGCGAGCGGTCCGATGCCTGCGTCCTGCGCATCTCGCTGCCGATGGGAGTGAGTTTTAACGGGCACGCCGGTGCGATCGACTGGATTCAGTCACGGTTCAAGAAATCGAAACCCGCAACGCTATACTTTGACGAGATTCGAACACCCACTTACACTGACTGCCTGAATCGCGTCTGCGAAGACGTGTTGGCGAGTGACCTGAGCGGCCTGTTTCACGCGGGCGGACCGCGGCGGCTGAGCCTGTACCAGATCGCCCAGATCGTGAACCGCGTGGGCGGCTATGATCCGAATCACCTGATGGGCTGCCTGCGTCACGAGGCCGGACCAATCCCACCGCGAGCGGGCGACGTGTCGTTGGACTCGAGCAAGTTGACGCAGGCCTTGAGCTACGAGCCGTTTGACCCGTGGCCGCTGCTCGACGAGCACACGCCGACTCATCGCGACTGGCACCGCGAGCGACACGATGACCTCGGATCGCCCGAGCTGCTGGCCGAGATCCTGTATCGCAACCCGGCTCTTGCAAGAGTCGCATGAGCGACTATCTTCCATCAGCGCCGGTCTTTGCGCCGACCCGTTTCCAATCGCCCGCGCTTCGAGTATCATTAGTTACTTCGGGGCGGAAGATAATCCCGCTCGTTGAACGATGCGGTCACAGGTCTCGACATTCGCGTCTGGGCGGCCGCATCCCAGCCGGAGCTTGAATCATGGCGACGCTGGAAATCGTCGAGGGCATCAACGGGCAGCAGCGCTACGATTTGTCGTCCGACGAAGTCGTAATCGGCCGCTATCCCTTTTGCGACGTGGTGTTCAACAAGAACAGCATTTCGCGCCAGCACGCGCGGATCGTGCACAATTCGGACGGCTACTTCATCGAGGACCTGAACAGCTTGAACGGGACGTTCGTCAACGGCGAGCGAATTGGCGCACGCACCAGGCTGCAGGACCAAGACAAGATTCAGCTCTATGAGATCCTGCTGGTGTTTCACGAGCGGACAGGCGATCAGCCGGCAGCGCTCGACCCGCAGCAGGCCGGCACGTCGCTGGGCGCGAAACCCGCAAAGCCTCCCAGTCAGCCGCGGCCCACTAGCATCGTCAACACGCTCGACGCCAGCGGCTTCGACGTGGAAGTGGCCGCTCGGCAAAAGTTGAGTGCCGTATTGGAAATCAACCGGGTGCTGGGCACTTCACTCGATGTCGACGACGTGCTCCCCAGCATTCTGGAAGGCTTGTTCGCGATCTTCTCTCAATCCGAGCGAGGCTACATTCTGTTCGCCGAAGAGCCGGACGGCAAACTGGCCTTGCGAGCGATCCGCGACCGCGCGGATAATACGGCCATCTCCAATACGCTGGGGCCCATCGGCTACACCATGGCCAACCGCGTGATGGCCAACGGCGAGGCGATCCTGAGCGCCGATACGTTCAACGACAGCAACCTGGGGCTGAGCGAATCGGTGCTGGACTTTCCCATTCGATCGATGATGTGTGCGCCGCTGATGGGTCCCAAACGCAAACCGTTGGGGATCATCTACGTCGACACCAGCCAGGCCGATCGCCAATTCACGCCGGAGGATTTGGAGGTGTTGGTCAGCGTGGCGATTGTGGCCGGCCAAGCGGTTGAATACACGCGCGAATACGAAGCCCGCATGAATCTGCATCGGCAGTCAGAAAATCGCCTGAAGCGCTACGCCAGCGAGCTTGAGCAGCGCAATCAGGAAATGCAGCAGTTCACGTACATCGCCTCGCACGATTTGCAGGAACCGCTGCGCACGATCGGACGCATGAGCGGACTGCTGAAGCGACGTTACGACGAACAAATCGACGAGCAAGCCGACGAGTGGTTCACGATGCTGGTGCAGGCCGCCGAGCGAATGCAGTCGCTGGTACGCGACATGGTAACTTACACGCGCGTCGGCAGCCGCACGCGCCCGTTTGCGGACACGGATTGCAACACGGTGCTGTCGAACGTCCTGGAGAAACTGAAATCGTCGATCGAAGACTCGCAGGCAGACGTCACGTTCGATAAGCTGCCCCTGGTCCAGGCCGACGCGCCGCAGTTGGCGCAGTTGTTCGAGCACCTGATCGGCAACGCCATGAAGTTTCACGGCCAGCGGCCGCCGCAAGTACACGTCCTCGCTGCAAGTGAGGGTGACGACCACGTGTTCTCCGTCAAAGATCACGGCATCGGCATCGAACTTGAATATCAGGAAACGATCTTTCAAATGTTCAAACGCCCGCACCACCGGGACGACTATCCGGGAACCGGCATCGGGCTGGCCGTGTGCAAGAGCATCGTGCATCGTCACGGCGGCCGAATGTGGGTCGAGTCGCGGCCCGGCCAAGGCAGCACCTTTTTCTTTACGATCCCCGCAAACAGGGAAAGACGAGCATGAGTGAAACGACGGCCGCCAAATGCGTGGAGATCTTGTTGGTCGAGGATAATCCGGCCGACATTGAACTGACGCGTCAAGGTTTTCTGGAAGCGAAAGTGAACCACAACCTGCACGTGGCGCGCGACGGCAAGGAGGCGCTGTCGTTCCTGCACCGCGAAGGCAAATTCGCCGACGCGACTCGCCCCGATCTGATCTTGCTGGACTTAAACATGCCCAAGATGGACGGCCGCGAGGTCCTGCGCAAGATCAAAACCGACGACCAACTGAAAACGATCCCGGTGGTGATCCTGACCACCTCCGACGCCACCGAGGACATTCTCAAGGCCTACTCGCTGCACGCCAACTCGTACATGACCAAGCCCATGGACTTCGACCAGTTCGTGACGGAAGTGAGCAAAGGGGTCAGCGATTACTGGTTCACACTCGTCAAACTGCCGCCGCGGGAGTAAGAGTCGAACAATCATGTCTAGCGCATCGGTCAAGGGACTGCATTGAGGGGTAGCCGAAGTCGCTAGACTTTGGCGGGCTCTCGCGAATGCCAAACTCTGGCGGGCTCTCGCGAATGCCAAACTCTGGCGAGCTCTCGCGAATGCCAAACTCTGGCGAGTTCGGCTACCTTCATGAGTTCACCGCTGACGGACCACTAGCGACTACGCCAGAATCGCGGGGTGAAGAGGACCAAGATCGCAAAGATTTCCAAGCGGCCGATCATCATGAGCCAGACGAAGAGGATCTTGCTCAGCGGACTAAAATGGCCGTAGTTCTGCGTGGCGCCGACGGTGCCTAGGCCGGGGCCGATGTTGTTCAGTGTGGCGGCCACGCCGCTGGCGCTGTCGATCAGTTTGTGTTCGATCGTTGTGCCCCATGTGCTGTCCGGCTCGACCGCCACGACGAACATCCAGCTAAACACAAAGATCACCAGAATCAGTGCGAAGTAAACCAGAATGTTTTTCCGCAGGTTCGGATCTTCCGCCGGATTGCCGCCGATGCGCAACGGGCGGACGACTGACGGGTGAAAGGATTGTTCCAGCTCCAGCCGCAAAATCTTCAAGAACAGAATGTGGCGGATCACTTTCAAACCGCCGCCCGTGCTGCCGGCACAGCCGCCGACAAACATCAGCAGAAACAGCACGCCGCGGCCGAAACTGTTCCAGCGGTCGAAATCGTGCGTGCCGAAGCCGGTCGTGGTCATGATCGAGACGACTTGAAACAGGCCGTAGCGGATTGCGTTGCCCAGCCGCCCTAAGATCGAAACGCCCTCAAAGTCGCCGTGGACTAAGCCGACGATCACCACCAACAGCGTCACGCCGCCCAGAATCGCCATGTATGTGCGCCACTCGATGTCGGCCAGCATCTTCAGCGGCTGCCGCATGACCAAGAAATACAGCAGCGTGAAATTCGAGCCCGCCAGAATCATGAATATGATGACCGTGAAGTCGATACCGGCGCTGTTAAAGTGCCCGAGACTGGCGTTCCACGTGCTGAAGCCGCCCGTGGCCATTGTGCCGAACGCGTGACACAGCGCGTCGAAGATCGTCAGACCTTGTAGACACAGTAAGATAGTTAGTAGCAACGTCAGTGCGCAATAGATCGCCGCAAACCACCAGGCGGTGTGTTGCATGCGCGCCTGCATGCCTTCCTTGGTCGGACCCGGCATTTCCGCGCGCATCAATGCCTTGCCCGCGGAGCCTTGACCGAGGATCGCGACAAACAACACGATAATGCCCAACCCGCCCAGAAAGTGCGTGCTGCTGCGCCAGAATAGCAGGCAATGCGGCACCAGCTCGGGGTCTTCTAAATCCGCGATCACTGTCGCGCCGGTTGTGCTGAAGCCCGACTGTGATTCAAACAGCGAGTCCGCAATTCCCATCTTGATCCAGCGCAGGCGGTAATTATCGGCGCGGTCCACCGGATATTTTTCTTCGCCGGGAAAAATGATCGCATAACGCCACTCGGGATCGCTGCGCGTCAGCTCACCGAGTGGCTCATGCGGAGTTTGCAGTTCCGTCTGTTCGCGCAGGCTCTGTTCGTTGAGTCCCTTCGCGCCGGCGTCGAGCAGCGCTTTGATGGCTCGATATTGATCGGCCGAGAGTCCCTCCTTCAACAACCAATGCCGCCAAAACAGGCCGCCGAAATCGTACACCTGCCATGTCTGCTCATCCGCGGCCAATCGCACCGAGGGACTGCGGTAGGTGCCGCGAATCCAAAACGGCAATGCGCCCAGTACCGTGGCCAACACCCAGCTCAGGCCGACCACCGCCATGGCCTCTTTGCGAAACAGTTTGCCGTCGGTTTTCCGTCCCAGCCACCACAACCAGAATCCGATCACGAAACAGATGACGATTGAAATGATCAGAGCGACGAAGCCTTTCATCTCGAAGTCCAACTGTTCCTCGTACGGCCGCGCACGGTGTCCCAGCACCGGGTGCGCCCAGGGCAGGCTGAACAGCATCGTCACGCCGATCAACGTGGCGACGAGCCCCAGCAGTTTCGAGACCAGACGTAGGTTCATGCGAAGGCTCGCTAACTGCGCCGCCCGTCGGCGTGAAAGTACTGCAGAGCGGCGTCGATCGACGACTCCTCGATTAGCGCCAGCACCGTGTCGCCGGGCTGCATGCGGTCATCGGCGCCGGGCACGCGGACGTACTCGGCGCGCATCACGGCTGCAATCAAACATTGCGTGGGCAACTTCAAGTTGGCCAGCACGCTTTCGGTGGCCAGCGCCCCTTCCAGGACTTCGATTTCCAGCACCGCGATGCGGCCGCCAGGCAGAAACGCGCGCGAAATCACGGCGCCGGTGTTCAAGAAACCGAGCACCTGCCGAGCCATCACGTCGCGTTCGCTCACTGCCAAGTCAATCCCCAGCTTGCCCACGACGCTGGCGTAATCGGGCCGGCCGACGATGGCCATGATTTTCTTGGCGCCGATCTCGCGGGCTTCGACGCCGGCCATGATGTTGTTTTCGTCGTCGCCCGTGCAAGCCACAAACACATCGGCACTCCCCACACGTTCCTCTTCTAGCACCGCGCGGCGAGTGGCGTCGGCTTGCACTACGGTCGTGTGTTTCAGATGGTTGGCTAGGTATTCACAGCGTTCCGGCGACTCGTCCATCAACAGCACCGAGAAACGATCGCCTTCCAAAGTTCGTGCCAGGTGGTAACCCGTCTCGCCGCCTCCCGCGATCACTACGCCTTTGCGCGGGCTCGTGTCGCGCTGAAACGTCTCTCGAATTTCGTCGACGTCCTCTCGGCTCCCGATCAGCGTAATGCGATCGTCCAACAGCAATTCATCCAGAGCACCGGCGATCCACATTCGCCCGGCGCGACAAATCGAACCGACGCGGACACCCTTAGGTAAACCCATGTCCTTCAGCGGCACGTTCAGCGAATCGGATTTTTCGCTGATCGTGACCTCGGCGACTTCTAATTCGCCGCGCGCAAAACTCTCGACCACCACGGAACCCGGATTGCGAATGCCGCGGGCCAACTCCATCGCCGACAGATACTCCAGGCTTAGCAGGCGGTCGATGTTGAAGTGCCGCTGATAATCGAACGTGCTCAAGTCGCGAAACACGGGCGCGTAAACGCGCGCGATCGAGCGGCGGGCTCCCAACGCCTTGGCCATGCTGGCCGCGACCATGTTCACTTCGTCGTCGCCCGTGACCGCCAAGCAGATGTCGCAGCCCAGTACATCGGCCTGAAACAGCACGCTGGATTGCGACGCGCTGCCGGTGATCGCTCGCACGTCCAGCTCGTTGTTAATGCGGCGGACGTGCGCGGGGTCGCGATCGACAACGGTCACGCTATGGCCGTGTTGGCACAACATGTCGGCGATGGAAGTGCCAACAGTGCCTGCCCCCAGAATGACGATTCTCATGGTTCGCTTTTGGCTGAGGCGGGGAACTTAGCCAACGGGACCAGTTCAGGCGTCGGCGGCAAGCGTCCCCCTTTCGTATTTAGCTTTTCGTCGGGGATAAGCAAATCTTCCAGTATCCGGCCGCCGATAATCGTTTCCTCGATAATTCGCGGCACGTCTTCGGGCTTCACGCCGCCATACCAAATGGCCTGCGGGTAAATGACGACCGTGGGCCCCAATTCGCACTGATCCAAACAACCGGCCGCGTTGGCCCGCACCAGCGGCGCGAGTCCGCGTTTCTTCACTTCCTTCTTGAACAGCTCGCGCAGCGCTTGACTACCGTCGGGATTGCAACAGCCGCGGCTGTTACCCGGTTCGCGCTGATTGCAGCAGACAAAGATGTGGTGCGTGAATTTTGGCATGGCTAGGTGCGACTGTGTGTCATATTGTATTCTGTCGGCTGCACCTGTCCAAGCGAGGCGCGGAAAACGGGGTCGGGAGTCTTTTTCGTGACGGCCAACACGCTACCATAACCGATCGCGTATTCCAGGCCGTCACAAAAAAGACCCCGACCCCCTTCGCGGAAATCGGAGAACCAAGCATGTCCGGCCGCGTCTTGCTGGTCATCAATTACTCACTCGATTTTCCCTATTCCAACCGGCACCTGCTGCACGAAATGTACGCGCACAAGTTCGACGGCTTCGCCCTGTCGGTCAGCCGCACTTGCCCGACCGACGCGGAATTCCAACACATCGTGCAATCGTGGCAGCCGACGCGGTTCATCAACTGCCCGTGCGGCAACAGAAGTTTGAAAACACACTCAATCCACGTCCACACATTTCACTCGCGGTTGATCGACGTCGCCGCGTTCGCGGATGGTTATGAGTTCGTGGTCTTTGCCGAGGACGACTGTATCCTCGCCCCGCAACTGGACGCCGAGCAGATTCGCCGACGTTGCGAAGCGTCCGACGCGATCCTGTCGCCGATCCGGTCTTGTCAACGCGATGATCCCGATTGGATTTGGGCCAGTCACCAGTCGGGCTATCCGGAGTACGACACCGTATCCGATCAGCTCGACCGTCAGCGTCTGCTGGCCAACTGGGCGGCGTACAGCAACATCGCCGCGCCCGACGACCCGCGCGTGCCGATGTTCTTCGGCTTCTGTGATTGGCTGGTCTTCCGCGTGAGTTTCCTGCAGAGCATTGTCGACGACCTGCGCCGGCTGCAAGACGTGTGGCTCGAGGCCGCCATTCCCACCGCCATTCTGCACAACACCAGCCGCATCGGCATCTCCAACGGCCTCGCCCTCTGGTTCGGTGACCGCCAGCAGCCGCTGGTCGACCTGATGCACAAGCTGCGCGATCACGACTTCGTCCACCCCATCAAGCTGCTCGACCACTCGCGCGAGGAAGTGCTCGCCGCCTACCGCGCGATTTCGACGCTCGTTTAGTTAACGCGCGGACCCGCCCCCGTGGTCAACGTTTGTTGACCAGACGGTGGGTAATGAAACGTGATGTCCATTATCGGACTGATTGTCGATTGGCCTGACCGATGCACATCACAGGTGCCCTGCGGCAGCCGTGACCATTGTGGCCCCGGTCAACTCTTCAAGACATTCTGCCAACATTTTCTCCACGTCGGCGCGAGCCTGATTGGATAGCGTTCCGGCCAATGCCGCGCGAAACATGTTGGCCGCTTGATCGGGTCGACCAGCCTTGCGATAGCACGACCCCGCGCTGATGCGATGGATTGCGCTTTCGTCGTCCCGCCCCAGTCCATCCATCCACGGTGCCAGCCGCTCTTCCAACGCCGCCGCCGATTGCCACAGCGCCTTCGTAGTTTCCGCCAAGCCCATCTGCTCGAAGGCTTGAGCCTGCGAAAGAACTCGTGATTTTTCGCCCAGCATTTTGCGGACAAATTCTGGATACGGTTGGACTTTGCTCTTAGGCATCAGATGACTTCCTACGATGAAACGAAAAGCGGATTTGATGTCCTGATTCCGAAAAGGCAGACACAACCACAAAGGCATCTCGCTGCATTGGATTGTCCAAAGCTTGGGCAGCCTTTTCGCGGACCCGACGGTCGATTTGGGCCGGGTTCTCCGTGCCGCTGACCTCCAGTACACACGGCCGATCTAAAAACCGATAGTC
>JBGTKH010000046.1:0-7579 GCA_041744735.1 Pirellulaceae bacterium
GGCAAGAAATCTACGAGGAAATCCAAGTCACTTCGCCCGGCATCCCACGTATCGTCGGCGGCCGAGCCGAAGACTTCCAGCGTCCGCACGTGATGGCGACGACAAAGCTCTGCGACTTCTCCGCGGTGTTGTTCAACGAGTGCTAACATGGCCGACTCGCTTGGGATTGGAATTTATTTTACCGTCGCTCAATGTCGCTCAACGCTGCAGCGCTCCCCGACGAGCCGCCGCCAGCTTGCTTCCTCCCATTCCGACTTCGCCCCACAAGAAAAATCAACCACCATCCCCCTTGGTACCAGCGTCGGTCAGGTTGATCGGGCGAAGTCATCAAGCATATGTGCCTTTAGGATCGTGCGTAGGTTAGCATCGAGGCCGGTGGATTCGGTGGCGAGGTGGCACATGCCAGGGTGGTCTTTGCCAACGCTACTTTTTAGACTTGAAGAGGCACGAGGATCGCCAACAAGGACTGACCATCATCGCCAGCCATGGTGCGTCGATCGTTAAACAAATCAAATGTCGCTGACCGTCCGCGATTGAACGACATGGGGACGGCGCGCGAATCTGGTGGTTTCTGAAATGCCGGTTCATTGTTCGCATTGCGGAGAGGAGTTGCTGGGCGCCGTGAATCGTTGTTGGCGGTGCGGGACGCCATTTGTTTCTCGGACCGGCCCGGCGGACCTGCCGCCGGTGCGACGGACGCCGGTCGAGATGCCGGCTCAGGCAACCACTGAGGCGGCTGAAACAAGGGTCGTCGATCGCGCGGAAGCGGAAATCGCGCGCGGCGAGGGCGATGCCGACGTTGCTGCATCAGAAGTCGAGGCGGCCTCAACTTCCACGAACGTCGGCGATTCGGCTTCGACAGCGGTGGCAACGTCGGATCACGACGCGGCAACGAAGCAGCCAGTCGTGCGACGCGGGTCGCCCTTCGCTTCGTCACCTCCGCATGCCGCGGCCACAACAACGGTCCCGCCCGCAAAGCCGCAGTCGTATTACGGCCCGCCCGCCAGTTATCCGCGTCACGCGGCAGCCATCGGCGGAGCGATCGCGGCGCTGTTGCTGGGCGTGCTCAGTCTGCTCGGCGCTTTCTACATTCCCGTCGGCGGGTTGATCACTTCGGTGGTCGGGTTGGTAATGGGCGTGTGGGGTCTGTACTCCGAACGGCGCGGCGTGGCCATCGCCGGCTTGCTATTGTGCTGCGTGGCGTTGGCGATCGCCGGCTTCAATGGGACCATCGAACTGTACACGTGGATCAACGGCCACGGCCCGTGGGACGCGTCTACGGACATCGATATCTTGCGCGAGTAAGGCAGTTGGAGCCTTTCTCGCCCGCGGCCGACAAACTTAGCGCGGCGCTGCAAAGCTCGAAGCAAAATCAGGCGGAAGAGAGTTTAGTCGTCCTGAACCAGGCTGTTGCGGACGTCGTGGCCGACTTGGGATTCGAGCCCATCGCCGAGGCTTCGCGGCCCATGATTAGCAATGTCTGGTGAGTTGGAAGGCCCCCGCACAAACACTATAATCCGGCCTCGGCGCCACGGCGTGTGAATTCGTGTCGGCTTCTCGACACCAGTTCGAGATGACATTGCGAGGAAAATGGCAACCACTTCTCTCTTCCCCAAGGATCCGCCGGTCGCGTCGCGTCAGCCGAAGACGGACCGGCTGATCCTGGCGCGATTTCTCAAGCAAGCGGCCTCGGACAAGCGATTCGATGAAGCACAGCTTCGCGCGGCTCACGCGGTGCTGGTCAAGTGGGCGGATCTTGAAACTTCGGGCCGACTGGCGAAGCTCAACGAAACGCAAATGCAGGGCGATTTCCTGGCTCAGGTGTTTGGCGATGCGCTCGGTTACGCGGGCCCGCTGAACGGAGCGGAAGTCTGGCATCGCATCCAGCATCACACGATCGCAGGCCAAACCCCCGATGCGGTCCTGGGATTCTTTCGCGCGACGGAAAGTCACAAGCCCTTGGCCGTGATCGAACTCAAAGGTCCGAACGTGCACCTCGACCGCGACCGCAGCAACGGGCGAACGGCGGTCGATCAATGTTGGGACTATTTGGTGAACACGCCGCCCGAGTGCCGCTGGGGCATCGTGTCCAACCTCGTCAGTTTCCGCCTGTACGAGCGGGACTCGACCAAGCGGGCCTACGAACACTTCACATTGCAATCGCTCCGTGACTTCGATCTGTTCAAGCAGTTCTGGGTGCTGTTTCATCGCTGGGGGTTGATTGACAAGTCACCGTTCCATGCCGTTCCGCGGGCCATCGCCTTGCTCAAGGACTCGACCGAACGGCAACGCGAAGTCAGCGAAACGCTCTACGATGCCTACTCGCACAACCGCACCGAGCTGATTTCCCATTTGTACTTCCATTTAAAACACCCGCTGGACCGGGCCATCGAAATGGCGCAGCGGCTGTTCGATCGCATCATGTTCATCGCCTTTTGCGAAGACCGGCGGCTGCTGCCGGAGAAAACCATCCCCAAGGCGTACACGGTGGCCGGCTTTCACGCCGTCAGGAATCCGCGCTGGCAGAACTTCAAGAACCTGTTTCGCTTCATCGACGCCGGCAACGACGTCCACGGCATTCCCAAATACAACGGCGGGCTGTTCGCGCCGCACGCGGTCGATGAGCTGGAATTGCCCGACACGCCGTGGACGACGTTCTTCAACACGATCAGCGGTTACGATTTCGCCGACGAGGTGAACCTGGACGTGCTGGGGCATCTGTTCGAGCGGTCGATCACGGAGTTGGAGAAGCTGAAGCAGTCCGGCTTGTTCGGCGGCGACGCCGAGAAGGTGCACCAGTTCGCCACCATGCCGCAATCGGCCAAGCGCAAGCAGCTTGGCATCTACTACACGCCGCCGGAGCTGACCAGCCGCATCGTACAGTACACGGTCGAAGAGTTGATCGCTCAGCGTTTCGCGGCCGCGGCGGTCGAGTTCGGCGTTTCGGAAGAGGCAGCGCGGCGAGGCATAGCGCCCGACGATGCGGAATACTGGCAGCGTTGCCTCGCGATTCTGCGGAACCTGAAGATCGTCGATCCGGCGTGCGGCAGCGGCGCGTTTCTGTTCCAGGCGTACAACGTGCTGGAGCTGCGCTATTACGAAGTGATCGGCCACCTGGAACGGGCCGGCGACTCCGGCGCGAAGGAATTGGACGAGCAGGTGGCGCAGTTCATCCTGCAGGAAAATCTGTACGGCGTCGATCTCTCGCCCGAAGCGGTCGAGATCACGCAACTGGCCCTCTGGATTCGCTCGGCCACTCCCGGCCAGACGCTGGCGAAACTGTCGGAAAACATCGTCCACGGCAACTCGCTGGTTCACGACCCGGCAATTCACCCCGCCGGTTTCGATTGGCGCCAGCGGTTTCCCGACGTGTTCAACCGCGAGGAGTCCGGTTTCGACTGCGTAATCGGCAATCCGCCGTGGGAACGGATCAAGCTGCAGGAGCGCGAATTCTTCTCGTTCCCCGCTCCCGAGATCGCCACGGCCACCAACGCGGCCAAGCGCCGCAAACTGGTAGCGACACTGGAGTCGGACAACCCGGCGCTGTTTGAACGATACCAGCAGGCATTGCAGTCCGCCGATTCCCTGCTGACCTACTGTCGCAAGAGCGATAAGTACCCGCTGACCGGCAAGGGAGACATCAACACCTACGCCGTGTTTGCCGAACTCGGTTACCAGCTTGTCGCCCCGCACGGCCGCGTCGGATTGCTCGTGCCCTCCGGCATCGCGTCGGACATGACGACCAAAGATTTCTTCGCCGCGATTGCCGAATCAAATCGGCTGATTCGGCTGTACGACTTTCACAATCGGCTAAAGATTTTCGCGGAGGTGGAAGGGCGCTTGAAATTCTGCATGCTCAATTTCGGAGGTGCCGAATACAAGTGCGCAAAAGCAGACTTTGTATTTTTTGCTGAGCGCGTCGAGGAATTGGAAGAGCCGTTCAGACACGTGTCGTTAAGCAGCGACGACATCCGGTTGCTGAATCCCAACACGAGAACATGCCCGATTTTTCGCTCACGGCGAGACGCGGAAATCACCAAAGCGATTTACCGCCGTGTTCCTGTGTTGATCGACCGCAATCGAAGAGGCCCGACCGGCAACCCTTGGGGCATAACATTCAAGACGACATTTCATCAAACCAACGATGCTGAATTGTTCCGCGAACCAGAGTGGCTCGAAAGAGAGGGATTCAAGCTGAAAGGCAACCGCTGGGTGAAAGACAAAAGTGTTTTCGTGCCGTTGTACGAAGCAAAGATGTGCCGACCGTACGACCATCGACACGGCTCAATCTACATCAAGGCCGATAACTGGTACATGCAAGGCAAGACGACGCTGAGTTCGCTGGTCGAGCACCAAAATCCAGAGCACTTTGGAATGCCACGCTATTGGGCTCGCGAGGAAGAAGTTAATCAACGGCTGGGGAATTGGAAGTCGTCATTCTTGTTTGCCTTCCGCGACGTCGTCCGTCCAACGGACGAGCGCACGTTGATTGCACATTTCGTTCCCCGCGTCGGCGCAATTAACACGATGCCTTTGCTCCTTTCGGCATTGAAGCCGAGAGGCCTGTGCTCGCTTCTTGGAAACTTCAACGCGTTTGTATTGGACTTTGTGGCACGACAAAAGATCAGCCAAGTTCACATGAACTTCTTCATCGTCGAACAACTTCCCGTCCTGCCGCCCGACACTTATGACAAACCGTGTCCATGGGACCGGAGCACAACGCTCGAAGCGTGGATCAGCCAACGAGTTCTCAAGCTCACTTGCACGGCCGAAGACATGCTGCCGCTGGCCGAGGCGTGCGGGTTTACCGGTGGCAGCTTTCAAAGGGAATACGGCGGTAGGCTGAACAAGTGGGACGAGGAGGAACGGATGAGACTCATGGCCGAACTCGACGGCCTGTTTGCACATCTTTATGGTTTAACCGAAGAGGAATTCGCGTACATCCTGACGACTTTCTCCGGCGTTTCTGACCCGGTGCGCATCGCTTGCCGTAACGCCTACCGTGACATCCAGCGAGGTTTGATCCGATGAAGACTCCTCCGCTTCGATCGTTTCGTTCCGAGAACTTCAAGGCCATTTGCGACAGTGGCACGATCAAATTCGGCTGGTTGACCGCGCTGATCGGCAATAACGGGAGTGGAAAGAGCAGCCTAATTGAGGCTCTGGAAACGTTTCGCGATGTCGTCGTGGATGGGCTTGACCCCGCGATGCGACGTTGGCGCGGATTCGAACATGCGATCAACAAGTCCCGCGAACAGAAGCTGCTGAGCCGCGAAGGCAAGCGAGCATGCTTCAGCCATCCCATGAGTTTTCGATTTCATTGGCAAAACGGCAACTTCGATTTACGCGGACAACAGACGATTGCGCAGGGCTCAAGCGAAGACTCTGTGTTCATCCAGGAAGAGAAATTGACACAGCGACGAAGTGGCGTCGTCCAGCAGCGGACGAGGAACGACCGTGGAGAAATCATTGTTTCGGGAGGCGGAGAACACTTGCGGCGGCTGGATCTCGAAGCGCTCGGCGACGGCGAATCATTGTTTCACTCATTTAGCCGGGATGTGTTCGAGCGGTGGCGGTTCCTGATGTTGAACCCGGAGAACATGGGCCGTCCGCAACCTCAGCAGCGTGCTGCAAGCGCAATCCAACTTGCCAAAGACGGCGCCAATGTGGCTGAGTATTTGCAGGAGATGCGAGATACCGATGTGAAAGCATTCGATGGTCTGCTCGATGCGATGCGTTACGTATTGCCCTATGCCAGGGATTTACAGCCGACGCTTGCACACGTGCTAGGTCGGCAGTTCTATCTTCGGATGAAGGAGCAATCTTTCGACGTGCCAGGGTGGTTGTTGTCCACTGGCACGCTCCGAATCGTCGCCATCCTTGCCTGTCTGCGTCATCCGAAACCGCCGCCGCTGCTCGTGATTGAGGAGATTGAAAACGGCCTCGATCCACGGACGTTGCATCTGGTAGTTGAAGAGATTCGAGCCGCGACCGCCGCTGGCACAACACAGGTCATTCTGACCACGCATTCACCTTATCTGCTCGATCTGCTCGACCTGTCGCACATCGTGGTCGTGGAGCGAGACGAAGGGCAACCAGTGTTTCGGAGACCAGACGTGAAGCAACTGGCCGAGTGGTCGAAATCATTTGCGCCCGGAAGACTCTATACGATGGGCCGATTGACGAGAGAAAACCAATGAAAGTTGGCATCCTGGTCGAATGCGGCCCACAAGGTTTGGAAGCGGTCGTTTGTCGTCGGCTCTGCGAGTTGTTGCGAGCGTCGACGGGGATCGATTTTCAGTTCGACATCGTACCAATGGACAACAAGGCGCGTCTGATAACGGATTGTGGCACGGCAGCCGCGAGGCTATTCGATGATGGATGCGACCGCGTCGTGGTATTGTGGGACGAGCGGCCTGCATGGCCAAACACAGGCGAGCGACTGTGCTGGCACAATGATCGTCGAGACGCATTGCGCAGCATTCAACAAGCAGGTGTCGGCCACCGATCGGTACATCTGGTTTGCATAGAACGAGAGTTCGAATCTTGGTTACTGTTCGATCATGGCATGCTGTCGAAAGTGCTTTCGACGGACGCCCATCCTGTACGGATTAGGCGTCAGCGCGATCCCGATCGCATGCAGAATCCCAAATCCGTAATGACAAGACTCTTCAAGCAGCATCGCGGTTTGAAATATGTCGATGTTGAATGGGCGCGACGGTTTGCTCAGTCATTGCAAGACCTGACTCAATTGAGGCGTTGCTCTATATTCAGACGATTTGCCGAGCGAGTCACTGGAAAACCGGTCTGATTGCGGCGCGGAAGTCGTTTCAAAGACTGCGCTGTGGGAGCCCGGTACGATGTTGGAACAGTGGATCAGCGAGCGGGTGTTGAAGCTGACTTGCACGGCCGAGGACATGCTGCCGCTGGCCGAGGCGTGCAACTTTACCGGCGGCAGCTTCCAAGCGGAATACGGCGGGCGGCTGAACAAGTGGGACGAGGCCGAGCGGGCCGAACTGATGGCCGAACTCGACGCGGCCTTCTTTCAGCTCTACGGCATCGACCGCGACGACGCACAGTACATCCTCTCCACCTTCAAAGGCATCCACGACCAACGCACCCTCCTGCCCCGCCACGCCACCACCGCCCACCGCATCCTGCAGAAGTACGCCGAAATGTCTTTCCCAGGATAAAGCGGCGGGGTGTATGAGCATGGTTGGCGGCTGTTTAGCAGGCCAGACATTTGCGGGCCTATCGAACGATGCCGGCGTTGGACGTTATAATCGAATTTGGCGAATTAGCATCGAAGAGATTTCGCCTTCACGGGCACGCGCGTACCGCGGAAGACCCATGCACCGCTTACTCGGCCCGCACAGCGTTCGACCGCCGGACAATGACTCCAATCGAGTGTGGTCATACGCGACACCTTGAAATGAACACGAACCGCTCCATCCACAGTATCACGAGCCGACAACGGTCACAACCAGCGCAGTTCGTTGCCCTGTCATCCGCGAGGAAAATCGGATTGAGGTTACGTTGATCCGACGCTAGACTTTACCTTACGAGCACCGTTGATGAA
>JBGTKH010000047.1:0-7067 GCA_041744735.1 Pirellulaceae bacterium
TCTGCATTGGACATGTGAGTATCCTTCTCTTCACCAGTAGGTTTCATTTTGCTCCCATAGAATATCGGCATGGCGGTGAGAGGTGGTATGGCAATTCTCGGTTTTCGCCCCAATTTCCGCCAGCAAGCTAGCGATCGTCCCCGCACGTTCCGCCTAACGCGCACGTTTTGAAGTTGCGCTAGCATCAATTTGTAGCCGAATTCGCCAGAATTTGGTTTTCGAGTTCAACACAAGACCGTCCAAATTCTGGCGAATTCGGCTACCATCAATTGAAACGCGCAACTTCAAAACGCGCACGACCGGTCACGACGTTTTGCGGCGATCCGCGCAGAAAAGCCAGCACGTTGTCCACCGCGCCGCCGTTGAGGATGTCGATGCCTTCGGGCGTTTGGTCGGCGTTGTGCGGGGTCAGGATCACTTGCGGGCAGTTCAGAATTGGATGATCGGCGGGCAACGGCTCGATGTCGAACACGTCCAGCGCGGCGCCGGCCAAGCGGCCTTCTTGCAGCGCGGCGACCAGAGCTTGCATGTCCACGATATTGCCGCGCGCCGTGTTGACTAGCAGACTGCCGGGTCTCATCAGCGACAGTTCGCGGCGCCCGATCAAGTGGCGGCTTTGCGGCGTGAGCTTTAGGTGGAGGCTGACGACGTCGCTGCTGGCCAGCAGTTCATCGAGTTCGACGTAGCGCACGTTCAGTTCGCGTGCACGCTCGGCCGTCGGATGAAACGTCCAAGCAATCACATTCATGCCAATGGCCGCCGCGAGCCGAGCCGTCGCGGCACCGATCGAGCCGGTGCCGACCACGCCCAGCGTCTTGCCGCGCAGCAGAATGATCTCGACGGGGTTCCATTTGCCGGCTTGCAGCTCGGCCGTTTGAAACGCCAGACGCTTCGCCGCGCCCAGCATCAGGGCCAGCGCGTGTTCCGCCACCACTGGTGCCGTGCGGCCGGGAATGTTTGAGACCACGATGCCCAACTCGGTGGCCGTTTCCAAATCAATCGAATCGGTACCGATGCCGCACGTAGTGATGAATCGCAAGTTAGGCAGTGACCGCAGCACGTGACCGGGCCAATTCAATTGCCCGCGCGAATTCAAAATGGCCTGAGCATCGCGGGCTCGCCGCAGTTGTTCGTCGGCGCCAGCCGGCCAGTCGCGATGCAGGCGAACTTCGGCAACATCGCGCAGCCGGTCCAAATGGGGTGAGCCGGCAATCTGCAACGGATCATCTGCCGGGATGACAACAATCGGGCGAGCGTCGCTGGTCATGGCACTGGTCGGTGGGAAATTTGCGGGGCCGTTGGTACAGTAGTTCTACTTCTACAATGAATTCGCCCGCCTCGAAACCCGCCGCCGACCATTCCCATCATCAGCCCGTGGGATTGCGCACGGCGGCGTTGACGCTTGTAACATCGGCCTTGTGGGGCGGCACACCGGTCGCCATCAGTTACAGCGTCGACACGTTGCCGCCGGTGGCTGTGGCAGGTTTGCGGTTTGCAATGGCGGCGGTGTTCATGCTGTTCTGGTGCCGGGTAGAGGGAAGCGAACTGCGGCTGCGGGCCGGCCAGTTCCGTCCATCGCTGATCGCGGGCGTGTTGCTGTTCGGTCAGATCTCGCTGTTCAACATCGGCGTGCAGTGGTCCAACTCGTCGCACGGCACGCTGCTGATCAACACCTTTATCTTCTGGGTTGTGGCGATCGAGCATTTCATAACACGCGGCGACCGGCTGACCGGGCGAAAGTTGGCGGGACTAGTCATCGCGGGGTCGGGCGCTGCGTTGGTCTTGGTGATGAGCCAGAAATCGACAGGTTCATCGGCGGCAGGCGACGCGCCCAGTTTGGCCGGCGATTTGGTGCTGCTGGCCAGCGCGGCTCTGTTGGGCGTGAAGACCGTGTTCATCAAACACGCGCTGAAGGTGGTCGAGCCGGGCAAGCTGATCTTGTGGCACGACGTGTTCGGCGTGATGCTATTCACGGCGTACAGTTTGTCGATGGAGCACGTCACGCTCGGCGGTTTCAGCACGCCCGCGGTGTTGGGATTGGTGTATCAGGGCGTGTTTGTGGCCGGGCTGTGTTTCGCCATTCAGGCCGTGTTGTTGCGGCGGCATTCGGCGTCGCAAATCGCGGTCTTCAGTTTCGCCACGCCACTGTTCGGGCTGGTGCTCGCCGTGCTGTTCCGCGGCGACCGGTTGTCCCCGTGGCTGTTTGTCTCGGCGATTTGCGTGGCGATCGGCATTCTGCTGGTCAACTCAGCGCCGCGGCGGCACGATCTCTCGACAATCGCCTAGCTGCCTAACTAGAATTTTCGACAGCCTCACATGAGATGATATTTCAATATTTAGCGAACGAGGCTTGTCGAGGCTTGTCCACGTCAGCGCATGTTTAGAAACCGGCGCCCCTTCAGGAGAAAAGACTATGAAGACGCAGCGACTTCTCATCGCTCTCACCGTTACCAATCTGGGACTCCTGATTTTCCTGCTGCTGTCGCACGTCGGGCCGGCGCCGGCCAGTAGCGTGGCACCGGTGGTCCGCGGCCGCGCGCTGGAGATCGTTGACGATCAGGGAAGAGTTCGCGCCAGCATTACGGTGCAGCCGGCAGAAGTCTTTCAGCCAACCGGCAAGAAGTACCCGGAAACCGTGATTCTGCGGTTGATTGATCCCTACGGGCGGCCCGAAGTGAAAATCGGGGCGTCGGAACAAGGCGCGGGGCTTTCGCTGGTGGGCGACAACGACGCGACCCACGTGATCTTGGAAGCGGACGGCACGGAAAGTTCCTTGAAACTGACGAACAAGGACGGCCAACAGCATCTCGTGAAGCCCTAGCGTTCGCGAGCCTGCCCCTGCTCTCGGCAAGCAATGCCCTGATGCGGCACGTTCTCTCGACAAACTTGAAACCAACGATCGATGATGAGGACGACGACGAGCTCAACGAACTGATAGACCGGCTTGATACATCGATTCGGTCTCCCCCCACGACGAGCATCGACGTTTCCGTCGCTGAAGCAGACGACCATCGTCTTCACTATCCCGCAACGTACAGCGGCCCACTGCTGGTGGATGATGCAGACGATGCGTTACATCTCTAGTCCGCGGCGATAAGACCATCAAGCTCGATGTAATGCTGAGTGCGCGCGAGAGTCGCTGATTTAGAGTGCGACGACTTGCCGCCGCTTTGGGAGTTTTGGAGTAGCCGCAGGGCGCCAGCCGCCGCAACCACACCGGTCGTACGCTTAAACCCGTAGGCTCGCGCCCAGCGGCTAATCAGCTTGTCAGGCGGGACTCTCTCTGCTCCTAAATTCCGAAAGCGGCGACGAGTCGCCGCACTCCAAAGGGCTCTCGATTTTGACGGTGTTGGCTGTTACGATGGCTGACGTTCAAACGTCTAAATCTACAACAGTAACGAGAAAATTCATGAAGGCGGTCGCAGTTCGTCCGGGAAAACCCAACAGTGTTCATTTGGCCGAGATGCCCAAGCCCAGCGTGGCGGACGTGCCGGATGGCCGCGGCGTGATGGTGCGCGTGCTGAAGGTGGGCGTCGATGCGACGGATCGCGAAATCAACGACGCGCTGTACGGCAACGCGCCGCCGGGATTCGATTTTCTGGTGCTGGGGCATGAATCGTTCGGCGTCGTCGAGGCGGTCGGGCCGGAAGTCCGCAGCGTCCGGCCGGGCGATTACGTGACCGCGACCGTGCGGCGCCCCGGCGGGTCGATCTACGACCAGATCGGCACGTACGACATGACCAGCGAAGAAACGTACTTCGAACGCGGCATCAATTTGCTGCACGGGTATCTGACCGAGTACTTCGTGGACAGCGACGAGTACATCGTCAAAGTGCCGCCCGGCCTGAAACACCTGCATGTGCTGATGGAGCCGATGAGCTGCGCGGCCAAAGCGGTGCAGCAGGCGTTTGAGGTCCAGCGGCGCATGAAAGTCTGGCGTCCGCAAATCGCCTATGTAATGGGCGCCGGCCAGATCGGCTTGCTGGCCACACTGGTGCTGAAGCTGCGCGGGCTGGAAGTTTACACGATGGCCCGTTCGCAAAAGCCGACGCTGAACGCGGAAATTGTCGAAGGAATGCAGGCCACATATGTCAGCACCACCGAGACGCCGATCGAAGAGTTGGCTCGCCAGGTTGGCAAGGCGGATTTGATCGTCGACGCCACCGGCTCCAGCGCCATGGCCTTCGGTTGCATGAAGGTGCTGGGCCACAACGGCGTGCTTGTCTGGACCAGCATCACCGGCGGCAACCATCACGTGGACGTCGCCTCGGACAAAATCAACATCGACTGGGTGCTGGGCAACAAGCTGCTGCTGGGTTCGGTCAACGCGAACCGCGAACATTTCGAAGCGGGCATCAAAGATCTGGCTCTGGGCGAAGTCATGTACCCCGGCGTGATCCAAAGGATTTTGACCAACCCCGTCGACGGCCTGGAGAATTACGCGGAGATGATGCGGCTGCTCGTGGAAGAGAAGACGGCGCTAAAGGTGTACATGAACGTGGCGGAGGAGTGACGGTAACCACTTCCGCCGAATTCGATCTGGTTTGCGATCTGGTTCCCAAGCTCCGGCTTGGGAACTAGAATGGTAGTTACATTCGTCTGACGAAAGGATGTGCCTCTCATGTCGCAAATTCGATTTCGACACGTGACTCTCGCCTCGTTCGCGATTGCGTTGTCACTTACGTTATCGGCGCACGCGGACGACGTTCGTTGGGGAAATCTGAGCGTCCGGTTTGTCTACGATGGAAAGGCGCCAGTTCCGCGTACGACCCTAGCGATTCCGCCCAAAGGGGACATGCCGGGTTTCGCGATCACGGACGAGTCTTTGCTTGTGAACGACAAGAATCAGGGCATCGCCAACGTCGTCATCTATCTGCTACCTCCGGAAAAGGACGATTTGCACGTTCACCCGTCCTACGATCGCTCGGCGCGCGACAAGGTCAAACTGACGATGAGCGGCAGGGCTTTCAAGCCGCACGTTCTTTTGCTGCGAACGACACAGACGATGGTTCAAGAGAATCAGGACGACTTCGGGTACAACGTGAAGATCGGTTTCATTGCAAACGCGCCGATGTGACCCCTGATCCCGACCGGCGATTCAGTTGAATTGCAATACACGCGAGAAGAACGAGTGCCGTGTCCGATGGCTTGTTCCATCCATCCGTGGATGAACGGCTACTTGGTGCTGCGCGGCAATCCGTACATGGCGAAATCGGACGAAGATGGACGCCTAACGATTACGAATCTGCCCGCGGGCGAGCACGTGTTTCAGGTTTGGCACGAACGCTGCGGGTATCTGCGCGACGTTCGCTTTGGTCCGCTGGCAACCGATGCCCGCGGCCGTTTGACCATCACGATTCGCGAGGGAGAAAACAATTTGGGCGAGCTGCTGGTGAGCCCGACGTTGTTTGAGCGGAAGAATTGACGATCGACCACGGATGATTTGTGGGGCGCGGTCTGCTGTTAGGCGTGGAAGTGACTACTCCCGCCGACTGTCGTCGGGGGCTTCTGGGTTCTTGGTGGAAGAGAAAGCGGCGCTAAAGGGATCAAGCCATTCGTTGAATTCCCGCTCATGGCTGACGCCCAGCGCACAGATCCGGAACAGTTTGTTTCGTAATAACGTGAGCGTCAGTTGTTCGACTTCTGTGGGCGGAAGGGGTGAATCCAGTTGGCGAAGGTGCGGGGGCTGCGGGATTGGATCCAGAGGCGGCCTTGGCCGTTGAAGCGCATTAGGAGTTGGTCTGCGAAGAGGAACGAGCGGATCTTGCGCGAGCGGGTGATTTGGTATTGCAGCGCTGGCTCCCACGCGACGGCGTAGCCGTTGTCGACCGTGTACGAACCGTCGACTTGCACCTCTTCGATGTCGCCGTAGGCGTTGAAGAAGAGAGTGCCCGAACCGGTGACCCGGAGCGCGAACAGGCCTTCGCTGAACAGGCCCTTGAGACCTTGGAACTTGCTGTCGCATTGCACGTTGGGTGTCGATGCGAGGTAGGCGCTCTTTTCCAGAAACAGTTCGCCGCCGCTCAGTTCGTAAGGCACGATGTCGCCCATTGTGCCGGGGGCCAAGCCGAGGATGCCGGAACCACCTTCGGCTTGATACGTATTCTGAAAGAAGCTTTCGCCGGTCAGCAGGGCACGCTTCAGCCCGCCCAGCACGCCGCCGCGCGTGGACGTGGTGGTTTTGATGTTCTCGCTCATCCAGGCCATCGCGCCGGCCTCGGACGCGATCTGCTCGCCGGCGTTCAATTCCACTTCGAGCAAACTGAAACTTGGTTGGCTTAAGATTTGATAATTCATCGTCAACCTCTGGGCGGCAGCATGGGACCCAGCGTGCCGCCGAATTCACTGGGGTTGTGACTCTGGATGTAGATCTTGCCGTGGCCGGTGAATTTGAGCACGATACCTTCGCCTGATAGATACGACTGCACCCAACTGCTCGACGCCTTGCCGGGCGTGTAGCTGAGCGAATCCTCGAACGCAACCACGTGGCCCGTGTCCACGGTCAACGCGCCTTTGACTTCCAACTGATTGATGCGGCCGAACGCGCTGACCAGCAGTTGGCCTTGGCCCGATACTTCCACGAACGAAATCGATTCGCCGGTGAAGAATCCCTTCAAGCCTTGAAACTGTGTATTGATTTGCAGGCCGGGGCTGGAGGCAAGATAACTGCCGCCGGTGCAGATCCATTTGCGGCTGCCATCGCACTCGATCAACGTGACTTCACCTTGCAATGTCGGCGCGAGTCCCACTTCCCCATCGACCGTGCCGGTGCAGGTGTACGTAGAGAAGAAAAAACTTTCGCCGGCAAACATCCGCTTCATGCCCGCCAGCAGCCCGCCGCTGCCGCGGCTCTTGGTCGTGACGTCGATCTCGATGTTGCTCGACGCGCGAAACATCGCGCCGGCTTCCGAGATGAACTGTTCGCCCGGCCGCAGTTTCACGAGCGCGGCACTGAAGGCGCCTTGTTCTTTGATGTCGATTTCCATGTTGTCACTCTCTAAGGGGTCGGGAGTCTTTTTTCATCTCGGCGAAGCCACGTTTATTATGTGATGAATCTTCTTTCGCCG
>JBGTKH010000048.1:0-10987 GCA_041744735.1 Pirellulaceae bacterium
CCCCCCCCCCCCCCCCCACCCCGCTGCCAGCGTGCCCAAATACAATCGTCAACAAACATGGCCCGACGACTTCACCAAACGCTGGCCGATTACGTGGTGGTGGCGATCAGCCCCGCGCTGATCATGGTGCTGGTCGGCAGCCTCGTGTTCTTTCTGTTGGAGGTGTTCTATCAGGGCGAGTATCAAGCGCGGCTGCAATTCATCTTCGCGTTGTTCGTGATGGCCGCCGTGCTGATCGGCCGCATTTCGATGGAGGAAGGCACCGGCTACGCCGCGATGTTCGCCGTGCCGCTGGCCATCGTCACCGGTTTGGCCATCATGCGATTCGTGGAAATCCAGGGGGCGATGGCGGCCTTTAGCTTGCTGATCAACTGGGGGCTGCTGGCGCTCGTCTGGTGGTGCACTCATCAGTTGACGTGGGACTGTACGCTGATCGATGAATCGCAGGATGCGTCCGGGCAGGGATTGTTGCAGACGGTGGGATTGGAGCGGGGGGCGGAGCGAGATGTGCAAAAGGAAGCGGAACGGGATGAGAACATTGCAGGGACGACGTCGCGAGTCGACATTGCCCTTTCATGGTGGCAGTGGTTTTTAGAACGTCAGCGGCGTCCGCATGCGCCGGGTGTATGGGTGGTGTATTTTTCCTTGGCCGCGCTGCCACTGTTCGGCATCGGCCAGTGGTTCATTCCCGCCGATGATTTGGAAAGCCGGCGGTATGTGTTTTGGCTGCTGTTTCTGTACGTGGCTAGCGGGTTGGGCCTGTTGGTTACGACCAGCTTTCTGGGCCTGCGGCGTTATCTTCGGCAGCGTCAATTGCAAATGCCCGCTGAGATGGCCGGCGCGTGGTTGGGCGTCGGGGCCGTATTGATCGTCGCATTGTTGGCTGCTGCGTGGCTGCTGCCGCGTCCCGGCGCCGAGTACTCGATCACGCAGATTCCCATCACCTTCGGCTCGCCTGATCTCGATCCATCGCCGTACGGCGTCGGCAACGACGGCCCGCAAGCCGACGACGCATCGGCAACAACTTCCAGCGAAGACAGCCAAGACGCAGCGCCGTCGCAAGAACAAGGAGCAGGCGATTCGGGTTCGGAAGGCGGCGAGCAAAGTCAGTCCAGCGATGGTTCGCAGGCCGCCGAAGGATCGCAAAGCGACGATCAATCGGGTTCGTCCGGTTCCGACCAAGGCGGCCAAAACAGCGATGGCTCACAGGGAGAATCTACGAAGAAAGACGACGACGGCAAGCAGCAGCAGGCCGAGAACTCTAGCAGCGGCCCTCAACCGCAAACACAGAAAAGTGGCAGTGGACGAAACGACAACTCGGCGCCGCGCGAAAGCCAGCCAGCATCCGCTGAAAAATCGGCTGACGAATCATCGCGCGAGGCCGGTCAAGGCAGTACGGGAAAAACTTCGTCGTCATTCCAGCCGCAGCAGGTTCTACAGCAGGCCGCCTCGTGGCTGCCGATGTTGCTGAAGTGGCTGTTCTATCTCATCCTGTTCTGTGTTGCGGCCTATTTCATTTGGCGTTACTGGGAGACGGTTCGCACATTTCTGTCGCAGTTCTTGAACGAGATGCGCGAGCTGTGGGACAAGTTGTTCGGCCGCAAATCACGATCCGTCGAAGAGGCCGCGGCCGCCGCGGAAGGCCCTACGGTTCGTCCGCCGCGTCCGTTCTCGGATTTCGCCGATCCGTTCGCCGCGGGACTGGCCGCGCGCTGGTCGGCCGGCGAGTTGGTCAAGTACAGCTTCGAGGCCTTTGAAGCCTGGGCTCGCGAACACGATTGCCCGCGTCAGCCCGACCAAACGCCGCACGAGTTCGCGGCGCTCGTGGGCGCGCGACAAGCGACGTTGGCACGCGACTCTCGCAATCTGGCCGATCTCTACTGCCAAGCCGCGTACGCCAAAGAGGCACTGTCGGATTCCAGCGCGGCTCACATGAAAAAACTGTGGCAGCATTTACGCGCCGGCGAACGTCAGACGGGCCGGAACGCCCCGCCTACGGAAAGCGCACGCGGATAACCTTGTTGCCGGCCGCGAATCCAGCGCCACTTGTCTACCGGCGGAAGTTCCAGTCGTCTTGCGAGTATCGCTCTGCAACGAACTGTTGGACCAGTGCGGTGGGCCAGTCGGTGGTTTCGCTGGCGGCGTTCCATATCTCTTTAAGTCGCGCGCGTAGGGCTTGCACGTCGGCGGGCAGATTCATGATAAAACTGGCATGGTCGCGCCCGGCGCGGTAGTCGGGTTGACGCGGCGGGTTGCCAAGGCAATTCGCGATCAGTTCGAGCGGGAAGCCGTACAACAGCGTGCCGTGATAGAGCAGGTGGTCGCGTTTGCAGCGCAGACTGTTGCCGGAGAATTTTCGGCCGCCGAGCGTCAGGTCACTCGAACCAAGATGCTCGACGCCAGGCACGATGTGACTAACCGCCTCGGCCACCACGCCCAGCACGAAGCGATGTGCCTGCTCGATCATTCGCAGGGCAGGCCGCAATTCGATGCTAAGCACCACGCTGTACATCAAGCAGCCCGGCCCCGCGACGATCGCCGCGCCGCCGCTGCAACGGCGTAGAATGGGAATCTGCCGGCGCTGGCATTCAGCCCGGTTCACCTCGACGTCGACATGCGACGCGCGGCCGATCACGACCATTGTCTGACGCGGTTCCCACAGGCGCAGCAGTTCCGTCGGCTGCCCGCCAGCTTCGGCTGCTTCTAGTAAAGCCTCGTCAAGTGCCAAGTTTTCGGCGGGTGTGTCGAGAGTTAGGTCCAACAGTTTCATGTGCGTCTTTGTAGCAATCCTTGCACGATCCTAAAGGGGTCGGGAGTCTTTTTCATGTCGGCGGTTGGGCGGTTGGGCGGCTGGCAAACTGTTGCCGCCGACATGCAAGAGACTCCCGACCTCGTCACGGCCGAAGATCCAAAAGTCCAAAAGCGGTGACGAGTCGCCGCACTCCAAAGGATAGCGTCGCCTTGACGCTGCTGGTTGGGCCTCTAAACTTGACGGTTCCAGTGCCCGCCAGGAGTTGATTGCATGTCTTCGCCCGCCGATGCCAGAGAAAAACAGCCCGGCGCCCCTGCCAAAAAAGATCTCCCAAGCGAGATGTTGCCGCCGGTGGCGCCGCCCAGCGCGGGGTTTATTCTGCAACTGTTCCTGATCCCCATGTTGATCGTGATGATCATCGTGTTGGTCTGGCTCACGTTCAGTTGGTTGGCGCACATGGGCAGCGACCCGAAGGATTTGGTCAAAGGTCTGAAGAAGGGGAACGACAAAAGTTGGCAGGACGCGGGGACGCTGGGCGATCTGCTTCGCAACCCGCAGATGGAGCATCTGAAATACGACCGCGAGTTGGCCAACGAATTGGCCACCGAGTTAGAATCTCAGATTAAGCTCGGCCGCACCGATCCGAACAGCATCAAGCTGCGGATGTTTATCTGCCGAGCGCTCGGCGAATTTCGTGTGCCTGACGGATTGCCGGCATTGATCACCGCCGCGACCACCGAACGCGACGCCGCGAAAATCGAACCTGCGATCAGCGAAGACAAACGCACGCTAACGGAGATCGATGTGCGTCGCGCGGCATTGGAGGCGATCGCGCTGCTGGCGAAGAACGTCGAAGGGGATAGTTTTCAGAATGACAGGGCGCTGCTGGACGTGCTAAAAAAGGCATCGACCGAGCGCGGCGATCCTCAGAAGGACGAACGGCTGCGCGCAGAGTTGCGTTCGACCGCCGCCTTCGCGCTGGGCGTAATCGGCGGCAACGACGCGCTCGATCAGCTCGAACGAATCCTGGATGATGCCTATCCCAACGCGCGCTACAACGCGGCGACAGGTCTGGCGCGGCACGGCGACTTGCGAGCCAAGACCGTGCTGCTCGGCGAGATGCTCGATCCCACGAATCCGTACGTGGTCGAAGGCGAGCAGCACGAATCGGAGAAGCAATACAAACGCACGCTGGTGCTAATGAACGGCATTCGAGCGACGCAGTCTCTCGCGGAACAGAACTCCGCGGACGACATGCGCGACTTGCAAAAGCGACTCGAGGAACTCGCCAGTTCAGACGTCCCGCGCAGCGTGCGGCTCGAAGCACAAGAGGTGCTGCAAGTCATTACACAGCGAACGTTATCGTCATCTCCGCGCTGAACTGCATCATTCTGCCAGCTAGTGCTTTGTCAAAGCTTAGTTTTAGGGTTGGCCAACTTCGTGGCGTAAGCTTCCAGCTTGCGTTTCTGGGATAAAATCGGATTGGCAAGCAGGATGCTTACCCCACTTTTCCGCTAGCGAAGAATGATTTCACTGCGCTGCAGTCATGCAAAAAGTCCGGTTATAACGATTGGGCAAAGTTGATTTGTAATCGTTGCCACAGCGACGACTTGCGATGGAAGGCCGTTTTTACGTGTCGGCCGAGGGCTGCAAGAACTTCAAATAATTTTCTAAGCCGCAAGCTCTTGGCGCAGTTGCCTTTGTCGTTTACAAGTCAAGTAGAGGTGAAAAAATCCGTTTGCGAAGTCGACAAAATTTCGGCAAACTCATGAATAGGGAAGGCGCGCCATGCGGTGCGCGATCCACAGGCACATCGACAATTCGTGTCGCCGGTTAGGGACAAGGCCGGCAGGTTCCCGTTGGGACGCTTGAATTCAATCTACTGACAAGGTGAGAACAGCTATGAAGGTTGCATTGCGTGTTTGTGTCGCGTTGCTGTTGGGCGCGGCCGCCGCGTGTCCCGTGCGAGCCGGCGATGGTTGCCAACAGGCTTATCGGATTGTTACGCAAACGGTGTACGAGCAACAGCCCGTGACCACGTACCGTCTGGAGTACGAAACGGTGCTCGAAGAGCGGCAAGTCACCACGCAGCGGCCGGTGTGGGAAACGGAAATGCGCGAGCGCCGTTACACGGTGGCCAAGCCCGTGGTCGAGACCAGCGAGCGCGTCGAGCACTACACGGTGATGCGCCCCGTGTGGGAAACGCAGTATCAGGATCGCAGCTACGACCGCGTGCGATATGTGACGGAGACGGAGACGCGCGAAGAGCGTTACGTTGTCTCGCGGCCCGTGTGGGAGACGCAGACGCGCGAACAGCAAACGGTCGTTCGCCGCCCGGTCACCGAAACGGTCGTGCAAGATCAGAGCTACACGACCTACGAGCCAGTCACTACGTGCAGCACGCAGATTGTTGACCAAGGCGGCTACGTGAATCAACTGTACTATCAGCCCGGCGTGGTGCGAAACCAATTGCGATGGGTCGGGCCGGCCACGTACGTTGACCCGGCCACCGGCGCGTTGGTCTATCAACGCCGCGGGTTCCATTGGGTGCCCGCGCAATCGCCCGGCACTTACGCCGTGCAGCAGCAGTACATGCCCAATCCCGTGGCCGTGCAAGTGCCGCAGACAACCTATGTGGCTCGCGTCGTGAATCAGCAAGTGCCGGTGCAAGTCACGCGCTATGTCGACGAAGTGGTCACTCAGCAAGTACCGGTGCAAGTCTGCCGCGTCGAACAATCGGAGGAAGTGCGGCAAGTGCCCGTCACTGTGCAACGCCCTGTTACTGAGCGCGTCGAGGTAAAGATGCCGGTGCAGGTCTGCCGCTGGGAACAGCAAGAACTGGTCCGCAAGATTCCGGTGACCACGCAGAGGATCGAGTATGAGGAGCGAGTCGAACCCGTGCAGGTGCAGGTGCAAAAGATGGTCACCGAAACCAAAACGGTACAGGTGCCTCACTCGGTTGCGAAGTGGACACCGTACACCGCCACGCGGCTCGTCCCGCGAACGGTCGTGATGCGAGTGCCGGTGGGAACGTATTATTATGCACCGCCGACGACTACTTATTACTCAGCGCCGACGACTACGTATTATTACCCCGCCGCGCCGGCACCAACTGCAACGACGACAAGTAAAGAGCAAACGACGACTGAAGCGCAGAAGCCCGCAGCGAAGAAAGAAGCCGCGCCGAAGACGGAAACAAACGGAGCCGCCGTGCCTCCCGCTTTGCCGAAGAAAGAGCCGGCGACCAACGGCGCCCCGTCAACCGCTGGGGATGCAACGAATGGCGACCCCAAGGACACTGATCCGACCGGCCAGCCGCAACTCGACCCCACAGATCCGGCCTTGAATCCGGCCAACGGAACCAACGGCGCGGCGCCGGCAAATGGAACCAACGGCGCGGCACCGGCAAACGGAAATTCGGCCTGAGCGCCAGCGAACGCATTGAAGGCATACAACGGAGTGCGCGTCGTGATGACCCGCGCTCCGTTTCTTTTTGCGACGGCTCGTCGTGTAATCGCAGGTGAGTTGCATGATTGACATGCGAAGTCTCGTTCGCGAGACTGTTCAATGGTTTTTGCGGTCGGTATTCCGTTCGTACTCAGTACTCAGTACGTACTTGGTACTTTCTGCTTGGTACCCGACGACCGTCCTAAACGTCACGAACTCACAATGTCCACCATCCCTGAAAACGATTTGACTGAACCGCTGCGCGGCAAGCGTGTGGCTTTTGTCGGTAAATTGGGCGGCGTCACGAAGCGGCAGGCTCAGCAACTGGTGCGTCAACAAGGTGGCGTAGCGGTTGAGAAGTCGAGCCCGGCGGTTGATCTGGTGGTTGTCGGCGCGGATGAGCTGCCGCTGGGCGACGAGGACGAGTTGCTCGACGGAGCAATGCGGTGTGCGGCGGCCGAAGGCAAGCTGGAGATCATCACCGAAACGCAGCTTTGGCAGCGGCTGGGGCTGGTCGAGAGCGAGCAACATGTCCGGCGGTTGTACACGCCCGCGATGTTGGCCGAATTGTTGGAGGTGTCGGTGGCCACGATTCGCCGCTGGCATCGCCGCGGATTGATCGTGCCGGCGCGCGAGGTGCTGCGGCTGCCTTACTTCGATTTCCAGGAAGTGGCGACGGCGCGGCGGTTGGCTCAACTGCTGGCCGCCGGCGCGTCGCCCGAAGCAATCGAAAAGAAACTGGCCGCGCTCTCCCGTTACGTCCCCGACATCGAACGCCCGCTGGCGCAACTGTCGGTAATCGTCGAAGGCCAGCAGTTGCTGCTGC
Organism: Pirellulaceae bacterium; assembly: GCA_041744735.1. Classification (GTDB taxonomy): domain Bacteria; phylum Planctomycetota; class Planctomycetia; order Pirellulales; family Pirellulaceae; genus JBGTKH01. The sequence goes on from JBGTKH010000048.1 coordinate 7,026, forward strand.
GGCAAGGCGAAGGGTTGCTCGAGCCCGGCGGCCAGCTTCGAATCGACTTCGACGCGCTAGAAGCCCAGCGCGGAAATCCAACCGATTCTTACATCGCAGCAGCGGCAGCAACACTGCCCCTCGTCGCTCGCGCCGGCAAGCCCTCGGACGTTTCGACGCCCGAGGAAATCTTGCATCTGGCCGCGCAGTGTGAGGACGACGGCCAACTCGAAGCCGCCGCCGATCTGTACCGCGCCGCCATGTCCGCGGGCGGGCCACGCGCCGAGATTTGCTTTCAGCTCGCCGAACTGCTCTACCGAATGGGCGACGTGACCGCGGCCCGCGAACGTTACTACATGGCCGTGGAGTTAGACGAAGATTACGTCGAGGCCCGCGCGAACCTCGGCTGCGTCTTGGCGGAAACAGGTCAGCCGGAACTGGCCGTCGCCGCGTTTGAAGGCGCGCTGGCCTATCACCACGATTATCCCGACGTGCATTATCACTTGGCTCACACGCTCGACGAACTCGGCCGCACGGACGATGCGGAACGTCATTGGCGTCAGTTTCTTTCTTTAGCGCCCGACAGTCCGTGGGCCGACGAGGCCCGCGTTCGTCTCGACGACTATCGGGACGACTAGTGCTTTGCCAAAGCGTATTTAGGGTTGGCCAACTTCGTGGCGTAAGCTTCCAGCTTGCGTTTCTGGGATGAAATCGGATTGGCAAGCAGGATGCTTACCCCACTTTTTAACTTTGACGAAGCACTAGGCTTTTGTCTCAAAACGAACCCAATAACCGACACCCGACACCCGACGCTAGCGCGTTCGGCTCACGTTTTGAGACAGAGCGAAACATCTTATGGCTACGTCGGATCAACCGCTCCGTCGCCGATCAATTGCAAGGCAGTCAGGCTGGGAATGAAGAAGTAGTCGCCGCCGCGCATCTCGACAAACGTGGGCATTTTGCCGCACAGAAAAGGCGGTTTGTCGCCGCGCGGATCGGCCTGGATAATCATCCGCCCTGCGCCGCTGTGGTCAACGACGTGACCGTGATTGCCCAAGATGGGATCCTTGTCGTTGGCTAATTTGAAATCGTTGCCATAAGCGATCCATTGCTGTTGGACGAATTCAAATTGGCGTTTGATGCTGGCGTTCAATAGCATGACGATGATCCCATGATTGCCGTCGTCGCTGCTGGGATCTTTCACTTCGCCGTAAGGCAGGCCGCGGCGGAGAATGCGGCGGCGATTGTCTAAAGCGCCGGGTGTTTCGAAGGCCTTCTTGTGGCCGAATTCGAGCGACCCGCGCGGATTCACGCGACGGATATGAGCCCCGGTCGGGCAGCGAACACCCTCTAGGTCATCATTGAAATTAAAGCCCACCAGTTTGATTCTTAGTTGCGCGTAGCGGTCGCGGTCGGCTTGCGACGCGCCGGGCTGCCGGGCCTTTGCTTGGGCGGCCATGTACTCAGCTATAAACTTGTTCGCGTCCGCCTCGGTGGGAAACGTGGTGAGCGGCGCGCCGTTGCGCCAACGCCCGACGAATTTTGCGGCCAGCGCCTCTTTGCCGCCGGGAAAAGTCGCTCCGACTCGGTTCAGAAAAGCGTTGAAGGTGCCGACGTTCTGATGCAATTTTCGGTACACCATGAACGTCCCGTTACGGGCCAACAAGCTGGGCATGGGAGCCAGCGGATACTCGAAGGCTTCGTCTTTGTGCCCCAGCAGGAATTCGCCGGTTTCCAGCGGCTCCCAGCCGGCGAGCGTGCTGGGATCGCCTCGTGTTGGTTTGCCGCCGCCGATCGCGGTCTCTGGTTTAGCGCCCGATCCTCTAAAGTACGTCTCGCTGATGCCGTCTGTGTATCCAAAGTGTTCTTTGGGCACTGGCTGGCCGTTGACGAAGAGGGCCGTACCTTCCTGGTACGGCAGGTCGTCGCGATCCTCGCCGCGGTGTCCAATCAATTGTTCCACTCCACCTTGAGACTGTGCCACAATCGCGCAAATCTCTCGATAACGCTTCTCAATCAACTCCACATTCTTGCCATTGATCGCAATCAGCATGTGCACCGGCTGCTCGCGCTTTTCCCAGCTCCAAATTGGGTCCCAGTTTTTCGGCGCGTTGACGCCTGTGTCATCCAGGATATCTCGACGAGCTTTCATGCCCATCGAGAATTCATCGGGAAAACTGTGCAACGACAAATCGGGGACGCCAAGTTGTTTGAGTCCCTCGTACGTGAACGACATATTGGTTGACGTGGGTGGAATAGCGGCCGCCGTGCCCCACGGAGCCCCGTTGGTAATCGTCGGAATCAGCGCCTTGATGACGTCGCGCCCGGCAGCCCCTTTGTGAATGTGATAGAAGACGTAACGGGCCTTGGGAAACCCGAAACGCCCGTAGGCCTTGACAACGTCTCCCTGAATATCATATAGGTCCAGTGTTGTGCTCATCTTGACATTCCACGAGTGTTAAGGCTTGTCGTGCACGATGGCCGACTCCAGGCTCGCAGCGCCGGGACGCCAGGTGGGTGCGGACAACTTGGCCGGCTGCGTGCGCTTCACAAATTCCTGAAAGGCCTGCTGCAATTGCTGCGGACTCTTTCCCTGATTCTCGAAGGCGAATTTGGAGAACTCCTGTTTCAGATACAACGACTTGAGTTGCTCAGCGAGCGAATCGTCAGTCGAGCCGTTGAACCAAAACGTGGTGTAAGCTTGGCACTTCTTAATGTAGTCCACAAAGCCATTTGCATCACGCACCTTGTCAAATGCCACACAGTGCTCCCAGATACTCTTGACGTCTTTGCTGGCGGCATCCCACATGCCTTTAAGATATGGCTCCAGCTCGCCATGAAAATCAGAGACAAAAACCAAATACATTGACTTCAGGTGATCCAGTTCGGCCGGTTTGCCCTCATAGAAGACTTCGTCGAGCACATAGAAGCGGCACAAGTAGGTGTTGGGCACTTTGGCCATCGGACTGTCTTCGTCCAAGGGCAGATCTTCCAGCCGGTCCCGTGTGATTGCAGCGTAGGATTGGCTGCCGGGACCGCCGTTCTTGATTGGGCAAAGCGTCGTCAAACCATAAGCGCGACCATTCTTATCTGGCATGTCAGTAGTCCTGTCATTTGGCCTCTTGCAGGCGGTGGCGGACGGCAATGGCCTGGTTGGCCAAGCTTACCACGGGGCTTGGCGCCATTTGGCTCAGATCGTGTTGCAATTTCAGTAACAGTTGATTGTATTGCTGTTGAAATACTTCTGCGGATGCGTGTTCCGTGTCGGCCATGAATTCCAAAAGGCCAGCTTTCACGCGCTGCGCCGACTTCACGTCATTCGACGAGGCCATGGGATAGGCGTTGTAGTAGTGGCTGGTCCAGATCTGGTTGTACGTGATGTAAGCATGAAAAGGCTCGAAGGGCACCGACCTCGGATACTTGACGTTGCGAAACCACAGTAAATCGAGACCGCCGGGAATCGCGGCTGAAAAGGAATCGACGTACTGTGCCCAGCTTCCGTTAAAGTTGCTGAAGAAGAATTCGTAAGTGTATGTCAATTTTTCTTTCGGCTGGGAGGCGTCGAGGTGGGGAAAGTTGCGCGGTGTGATGATCGCCCAACGTGCGTAGTGGATTAAGGATAAAGTCCTCAGGCCTTCCAGCTTCGGTTGAAACAGGCGCGTGCCGGCCAGCCAGAAGATGAACTTGTTGATCCACACCATGTACCATTTGATCGGCGAGATCGTGTTCATGGCGTAGGCTTTGCCCGCGATGTTCGACATGGCTGGACCTCCTGTTGTTTGAGCGTAGAGATGCAGGACCAAGGTTCGACATTCTATGCGACGTTGAACCGAATAGCAACTAGTTGAAACAGCCTTTGGAGTGCGGCGACTCGTCACCGCTTTAAGTTTTTTTGGGTCGGCCCCTCGGCGGGAGAACGCTGAGGTGGACCCCATTCGTTGATCGCGCCTTCAATTCTTGGTTTTCGCCTGCTCGCGCAGGTC
>JBGTKH010000049.1:0-15172 GCA_041744735.1 Pirellulaceae bacterium
GCGTACTTCTCCGCGCGACTGCCCCACAATTCGGCGTAAGCGACGCGGCGCTGGCCCGCGCCGCCCGGCGGTCGCCGAAACAATCCGATGGCCACGCCCTGCTCAATCTCAAACACGTTCTCATCAGCATCGCCGTTGGGCGCGACTTCCTTCTTCTTGCGATTGCCGTGCAGATCGACAATCGTGATTTGCGGGAAGGCCGCCAACAACTGCTGCCGCATGCCGCGAAACGTCGTGTTGTCCAGATAGCCGTGATTGGTCACGAAGCCGATAATGCCGCAGCCCGTCGATTCAATCTGCCACTGTGCGTAGCGTAAGAATTTGACGTAATCATCGTGCAGCCACAGCTTGCGTTCGCCCAACGGCCGGCCGTCAATGCGATAGTAGCTCGCCGTGTTTCCTCCGTCGGCGTCGCAACCGCGCAGCAAGTTCTCGATCCACCGGCTGCGATTGCTCGACGCAGCGGAGAACGGCGGATTGCCGATCACGACCGTGAAGGCGTCCGCCGACTGCATCGCATCAGGGGCATAGGACGGACCGGCGAGCGTATCCCCGAGCCGAATATCGATCTGCGATCCGCGTTGAAAATCGAAACCTGTTTCGGCCAACTTCGCCGCGATGTTCAGATGAGCGATCACCGCCGCGGGTAGCATCAGTTCTATGCCACACAACCGCGTCAGCAATTGATCGGGCACGTAATCGTTCCACAACCGGCGGCAAGATCTTTCATCGAGCCCCGCGTCTTGCCATTTCGCTGTGACGGTCTTGTGAATCAAGTCGATCGACTCAGCCAGAAACGCCCCCGTGCCCGCGGCCGGATCGACGATCCTCACAAATGGAGTCGTCGTATCAGCCAAGCCGTCGGCCAAGCTGAATTCATCGCGCAGCAACTGGTCAACGTTTCGAACAAGGAACTGCACAACCGGCCGCGGCGTGTAGAAGACGCCGCGCCGCGTGCGCCGGCCGCTGTCGTGATGCTGCAGGAAGTATTCGTAGAAATGAATCATGGAATCGCGCTGCGGATCGTCGCAGCGTGTCGCTTCGATCCTTACGCCGTGCATCAACGTTGCCACTCGCTCAACTAACTCGGACGGTTGCCCATCACTTGCGATGACGCCGCCCAAGCAAAGACAGTCGACGAGCACGTCGCGACAGAGCGGATGCGCATGTGTGATTAGCCACTGGGCGACTTCGGCACGACGCAGTTCGGACGGAGCTCGTCTCAGAGCCAACGTGCCACAGACCAGCGATTGAGCATACGAATCCGCAAACTCGGCCTCGCCCAACTCGGGATTGACCGCCGCGCGCACGCCGGAATACAGTTCGCGCAGAGGTGCGCCACTGGAATCAGTACGTTGCCCGATCAAAACGGCAACTGTATCGCGAACACCGTGCGTCAGTCGGCTCAGTTCGCTGGCGAATTGTATGGACTTCCGTGCCACAAGTCAGTTCCTCGAACACCCAGTCGTTTGCCGGATCGTAACACGACCCTACGCAGCCGGTCAAAGGCAACAGCGGTCTGGGGCTTGAGTAAGGACCGTCGAAACCTCAAAATGTCAGAGCGTGGATTTCACTTCCCTTCGTAGCCGAAGTCGTGCCTTCGTAGCCGAAGTCGTGCTTACGTAGCCGAAGTCGTGCCTTCGTAGCCGAAGTCGTGCTTACGTAGCCGAAGTCGTGAGACTTCGGCGGTCTATGAAACTCTCAAAATCCCGAACTCTCACGAGTTCGGCTACGAAGAGAGCCCGGCCATCGAGGTGTAACTATCGAGGTGTAACTGATGTCGAACTGGGATTCCCATCAACCGTTCGGCCACGATACGTTTCAGCAACCGCAACCGCGGCGGTCGTCGGTCTGGATGTGGTTGGCGCTGACGGTCGGCGGTTTGTTTGTGTGCTGCATCGTCTGTGCCGGTGTGATGTTTTGGCAGATGGTCAACGTCCTATCCGGCAATCTGCGCAGCGAAATGGCGTCGCTGCCGGGGACCGACGAACCGTCGCTGAGAAACAAGCAAGCCGAAGTCACGGCGGCTTTCAACAATGACAGTGTGGGTGTCGGCGATGTGGACCTGCGATCGATCCAGCAATTGATGGACGCGCTGGTTCGCGCCACGCAAGACGGCGACAGCGTCGCGTTCGCCCAACACGTGGATACGTCGCGGCTGCTGCAAGAGATGCAAGCCGGCGGCGTGATGAAGCGGCTGGGGTTCGTCGAAGCGGGAATCATCAACGCTCAATTGCCGCAGAGCCTGAGCGTTCCCGCGTATTGGACTCGCTATCGGATCGTACACGTCCAACGCCGCAACCCGAACGAAGCCGTGATGTACGGCTACTTCTGGGATACCGGCGGAGAAAGTTCCGAAGTCCGCTGGTGGATCGTCCGCAGCGGGCAAGGCTGGAAGGCGTTTGATTGGGAGCTGCTGCAATACGGCCTGCGCGGTTCGACGGAGTTGGCCATCTACTATTCGTATGCCGACGACCCGGGGCTGGACCAATACAACCGGTGCATGGCCGACGTGCGAGCCGCCAATCAGTTTCAAGCCGACTACGAATACGCATCGGCGGCGGAAAGTTTGCGGGCGGCCGAATCGCGCAGCGTGCTGCCGCAATTGCAGGACGACGCGGCGCTGGTCGTCGGCTTCGCATGGCTGCGATCCGGCGACGCGAAGCAGGCACTGGAGAACTTTCGCCGCGTGACCTTGCCAGCCGCGGCGCCCGGTGCGCTCTACGGTCAGGCGCTGTGCCACAGTCGGCTCAGTCAGCATCAACAGGCCATCGATCTTGCGGTGAAATATGAAGCGCTGGTCGGCAGCGGCCCGCACGTCAGCCAATTGAAGGCGGAAGCGCTGACGTCGCTCGAGCGGACCGCCGAGGCCGCGGCCGAATGGCGAAAGCTGCTCAAGTTCGACCCGAATAATTTCGAGGCGTTGCGGAGTTTCGGTCTGGCGTTGGCTGAAGATGAGAAGGACGTGCTGGCCGAGTTCGTGTCGCGAGCCGACGACCCGCCCGCGACCGCCGAGTCGTTGGCCGAAGGGTTTTTGCCGTATGGCGACACCGCGGCTGTTCAGGCGATGGTCACGCTGCTCCGCAAGCTCGCCCCCGACTCGCCGCGCGTCGATTATGTCTTAGGGCTGGCGGCCGAAAGCGACGACGACTACGAACAAGCGGCCGAACTGTTCCAAAAGGCGATGAACGCCACAACCGACGAAGACCAGCGACTGAACTATCTCTACCGTTATCTGAATTCGACGGCATCGGCAGGCCAGGCGGTGGCAGGTTACGAAGCCGCGCCCGATCCGGCCGAGGCTTTCAATTATCTCGCGGGCGGCTATGAGGACGGCGAGTCGGTCGTCGATCGGGCGACGCTCGAACAACTGCTCGAAGCCCACCGCAAACGACAGCCCGACGACCCTTGGATTCATTACTACGCCGGTTTGCTGTTGTCCGAACGCGAAGAGTACGAGGCCGCCGAGCGTGAGTTGCGTGCCGGTATCGAGCGGGTCGGCGTTGAAGAGTCCGAGCAAGAATACTTGCTGGACGGTTTGCGTTATCAAATGGTCAGTGTGCTGTCTGCACAGGGTCGGCACATGGAAGCGTATGAAACGATCGAGCCGCCTGAAGAAACCTTTCGACAAATCGCGGACATCTGCCGCTGGGCCGGAAAGACGGAGGAGCTGAAGCAGCTCGTCGCCGCACATCGCGCGGCCCAGCCCGATGACCTGTGGCTCGATCTGTACGACGGACTCGTGCATGCGCGCGAGCAAAACTACGCCGAAGCCGACCGATTGCTGGCCCGCGGCTACAAGGCCGCCACCGAGGAATATCTGAAGTCGCAGTATCGCGACGAACGCCTGAACGCGCGAATCGCCGCGGGCAACGCATTGTCGGCGTACGAGGACTTAGAGCCGGCCGAGGAAGTCTTCACAGCGCTGGCATCGCGATTCAGCAGCGATGGCCAGTGGAGCCAGCTTGAAACGTTGCTCGGTCTACATCGGACCCAACACGCCGATGATCCGCAACTGCTGCGCTGGGAAGCGGAGATGCACTGGCAGCGAAAGGACTACGAGCGGCTGATAGATTTGCTTGATCCTTGGCCAGAAGTTCTGGCGCACGACCCCTCATCATGGCAGTTCTCGCAGTTGAAGGATCAGTTGTTGAAGAGCTATTTGCGACTCGATCGCCTCGACGAGGCATTGGAATTCTTCCAGTCAATGTATGAAGAGTCGGGTGAGTCGCGCGCCTTGATCATCGTCCACGCGGCTGAAAAGAATCTGGAAGAGACGTCGCGATGGATGGGTGAAGCGAAACAAAGAACGTACTCGTTATCGTCCTTATACGACGACGAGGACGTGGGTCGCATCATGCGGAGTAAAGAGTTCGCGCCCCTCCGAGAGAAATATCCGCCTTCGTTACCTCTTAACGAAGGTGCCGCAGATATCGTGTTGTTATTGAAACAGCCGATTCAACTCGAAGCCGCACAACTGCGAGTCACCATTACTGGTCTGTCGCACGGCGAAGTTACTATGACTGAGGCGCCGGGCTTCGTGGGGACGAAGGACATACACGGGCTTGTCGCGCGGTCCGCAAGCGGCGCGGTTTGCGTATCGGCGGGCGACCATCGCTATACAGACGACGAACCGGCGAGCGATATACAGATTCAAAACCAAACCCTGAGGCAGGCAATTGATGAACACACGGCGTGGGTCGCTGTCCAAGCGATTCAATTCAGCGGAGAGAGTGACGACGCCACCAACGCGCGGGCTCACCAGATCGCCGCGGCTTTGCTGGACGAAAATTGCTTGGCCGTGTATCTCGCGGAACCAAGCCGAATTCTTGAAAACTCAGCCGCTACGCAAGCGTTTCTGTCAGCGGAGCAACGCGCGCCCAATCAGCCAACGCCGGCGGGTGAATCCAATTGGCTATATTATTTCGGTGAATTGGAAACCGAATCGACGGCTACGTGGCTCGATTCACGGCGTCGCTTCAAGGCACTAACCGCCGCCTTCGAAGAGCGCCGCGAAGGCCAGCGTGTCTTCGTCAAGGTCGCGCTGGAAGTCGGCGTGGTCGCCGAGCCACACTGGTTGGAAGTTAAACGGATCGTTCGCCGCGACTACAATCAGAAATCGATCGTTTGCGATTTCACCACCGATTCATCGTTGATCCCGTACCTAACCGCCGGCGAACCTGTGTCCGTGGAGCAATATCAAATCGTCGATTGGAAGTCCACGGAGTCCGCTTCTCCATGAACGAAAATCCGTACGAAGCACCGAAATCGTTCGAGGCCGATGGAGGAACTCAGCGAACGTGGCGCACCTTGAATCGATGAAGGACGCGGGGAAAACCTTCCCGGTAAATCATGTCCGATAACGAAACCCAACACGGCCGGCGGATCATGACCGTCGGCCATTCGAATCACGATGAGCCGACGTTTGTCGCGTTGCTCCAGCAGCACCAAGTTCAGGTGCTGGCCGACGTGCGCTCGCAGCCCTATTCAAAATATGCCACGCATTTCAACGCGGATCAGATTAAGCCGGCGCTGGCCGAGGCGGGGATCAATTACGTGTTTCTGGGCAAGGAACTGGGCGGGCGACCGGCGGACGCGGAGTTGTATGATGCCGAAGGACACGTGCGCTACGATCTGGTGGCCGCGTCGCCGCTGTTTCTGAAGGGCATCGAGCGGCTGGAGAAGGGAATTCAAAACTATCACGTGGCCATGATGTGCAGCGAAGAGAATCCGCTGGAGTGCCATCGCCATTTGCTGGTCGGCCGCGTGTTGGCCCAGCGCGGGATCGAACTCGTGCACATCCGCGGCGACGGCCGGCTGCAATCGAACGACGAGTTGACCCAACCTTCGAACGCCAGCGACCACCGGCAACAATTCCTGTTCGACGAACTCAAGGAGCCGCCATGGAGGTCTATACGATCGGTTTTACCCAAACAACGGCCGGCGAGTTCTTTGAACGACTGAAACAGGCCGGCATCCGGCGGCTGGTCGACGTGCGGCTGAACAACGTCTCGCAGCTCGCCGGTTTCGCCAAACGCGACGACTTGAAATATTTTCTTAAGCAAATCTGCGGCGCCGAATACATTCACGAATCGCTACTGGCCCCGACCAAAGAAATTCTCGACGCCTACAAAAAAGAAAAAGGAAGCTGGCAGCAATACGAGCGGCTGTTCCTGGAACTGATGGCCGACCGCAAAATCGAAGTCGCCCTCGGCCCCGACCTGTTCGACGTGCCCACCGTACTGCTGTGCAGCGAACCAACGGCCGAACACTGCCACCGGCGGCTGGTCTTGGAGTATCTGCAAGATAAGTGGGGAGACTTGAGTGTGGTGCATTTGCAATGCCATTAAAGCGTCTGGCGACTTCGGCTACGCGTCGACCCCGTTAACCGTCCTTAAGGCTGCGAGTCAGCTTGAGTTTCCTCGCGGTCGATGAAGCCATCGCTGTCCGCGTCGAGTTGTTGGAACTGCGCCGTCGTTCCGAGGAATTCGCGCGGACTGATAACGCCGTCGCCGTTGGCGTCCATGCGGAGGAACCAGCGAGGTGCGTCGGGCGACGCGATTGAACTGGCAGCAAGCGGCACATTGAATAGTGCATCGCCGCGCTGCATGTCGCCGCGGGCGATCACTACGGACATGCTGCCGGAAATCTCTTCGGCGAGAATCACGCCGTCGCCGTTGCGATCGAGCGATTGAAGTCGATTGGCCGCGGTCGTGATCTCCCGCGCGTTCAAGCGGCCGTCGCTGTCGCTGTCTAACGCGGTGAACAGTGCGTCTTCTGTGTCGCCGGCTCGTGCGTAGATCTGGCAGCGAATTGCTGCTCGCTGCTGCTTTAAGAAAGCCGCGACATCCGCTGCGTAGACTTTGCCGTCACCGTCTGGATCAAGCGCCGCAAAGGACGCGGCCAGCCCTGACTCTTCTTCGGGGAATTCGTGCTGCTCGAGATATCCGTTGCCGTCAACGTCGTACGCGGCGAATTGCGACTGGGCTTGCGATTCGAAGTCGTCACCGGCCGCTGCATCATTTACGGCGATCTCAACTTTCACGCTGGGCAGAGCGAGCGAGATACGACTTGGCCGATCGGATACGACATCGCCCAATGTCTGCAACTCCGCAGCGACCGATTTGACGAGCAACGTCTGTCCGGGCGCCTCCGGGTCATCGCCGTCGCCGAATCCCACGTCGATTGCCAAGTGCGGTTCCGTGGTGCCAAAGGCCGCCACTTCCTCACGGTCAAGCTTGCCATCGGCATTCGCGTCGAGACGTTGGAAGAGCTTCGGCACCAGCGGAAAACTGTCTGCCTGTAACACACCGCCATAGGCATACAACTCTTCGAGCGCGTACAGCAGCGACGGCCACTGATTGTTGCCCTCCAGCAACACGGCCGCGTTGGGCCCCGAACGCCGTCGCAGGGCTGTGTCGCCGCCGGCGAGATTCGACGTGGCTTGAAAATCCGTCCAGAATAGCAGCTCGTCATCATCCGCGTCGTGGCTCTTTAACCGCAGTGGCGCCGCGGAAACTTCGTCTGGCGACAGCCGCCCGTCTTCATCCGCATCGAGCAACCGCCGCACCAGCGACTGGTACTGATTGTCGCCGCGATACTGGTTGGTAGCCCGTAACGTGAACGCTCGCGAATTGCCCATGTTGCGCGTCAAGAACCGCGGCACTTCGTTGCGATCGACACGCCCGTCCCGATTGACGTCGTAAGCTTGGATCGCTTGATACCGCTGGGCATCGCTCGTCAGCGGCATATTGCCGAACTGGCCATACACAAAGTGCGGGCTTGTCGTCAGCTCGGACCACATCGTCCGCCCATTGCCATCGCTGTCTGCTGTCTTCAGTACGTCGTCGATCAGCGACTCGAACACAACTTCGTAAGGACGACCATCGATGGTCAGGTAGATGTCGATGATCAGCGGTCCGCCCGGTGCGAACAACACGATGCGTTCGGGAGCCGGTACCGGCGCCGCGGTGTTCGGCGCCGTGTCGCTGTGCGCGGTCGAAGCATTCGTGTCGGCCGCGTTTGGCAGGGCCGGATCGACCTTCGTCTCGTCGTCAACGGGCGCCGTTTCGGAAACAGTACGATCTTTTTTGGTGTCCGCCGTCGGATTTTCGCCAAGCGGCGGCGGGGAGCTGCACCCCACGGCCATCGCAACCAGAACAATTTGGAGTGCGGCGACTCGTCGCCGCTTTAGGAATCTTGGATCTCTCATTTTCGGAGTGTCCGCGGTCAACTGCTTCATCCTTGCCACTTCGTTCACCACTGACCATTATCGCGACGATCAACTCGGCGTCATCGAGGACATCTCAAATTCCGGTACTGTCCCCGCAGACCCACACACTTTCCGCAAGCCCCTATCGGCTCTTAGCTTCGGGGAAAGACTGGGATTTGGCTAGATGGGGATGGGTGGACACGTGGGAATCATGTTGAAGTTGACGGCGGGATTGGCAGTCGCGGCTGTATCGCAATGTGCGTCACTCCACATTGCTTTCGACCGTCGTCTATCTCGAAGAAGATATTGACGTAGTGCCGCGACGAGTCAAGATCAACCTTGAAGAAGTGAACGCGGCCGTGGGGAACGTGCGGCGGACACGTTGGTACCCTACTATTTTTCCACGGGTCTATCGCGATTGTGGCAAAGGCACTGGCCAGTGCTTCCTTGAATGTGAGTGGCACTTCGGATGGAATAAGCTGATCGGCATCAGGACGAAGGATAACTTCGTAGATTTGCGAGGAATTCATCGGCAGGTATTCCGTCTCCCTTGATGAAGGCGTTGAGCGCAGTGATTCGACCCTTGAAGCGCTCGACCAGCGAATTGACCTCCGCAAACCGCTTCCTCAGTTCCTCGGCACTAGAGACCTGAAACTCCATGCGCTCACTGTCTTCGATTTCTCGTAACAAAAAAATGCTTTGCTGGTGCCATGCCAAGTATGAGTGGTACAGCGACAGCGCCTCCTCGAACGTAGTCGCGTTGGCGGCTCGCAAGCGGTCGTAGATGAAAATTCCGAAGCTCGCCGCTTCGCTCAAAGCATCCGCAATTTTGTAGTGATCCATCACTTCATCATGGAGAGCCTTCCAGGACTCGACCTCAGACTTGTACGACGCCAATCGTCGTTCAAGTGAATTCAATCCTGCCATGACAATGTTCCTTCCGCTAGGGAAATGAGTGTTACGCCAATTCCAAGATAAGCCGCGCGATCCGGCAAAGCAAGCATATACCGCGGTAATTCCGGAACGGCCCACTAGAGCAAATCATGGGAAATATCGGCATTTCCAGCAATCCCAGTTGTGGAAAGTCGAGAAATGAAGGGATTTGCGATCTACTGGACATGCCGCATGCTGTCACAATCAAGCCGCGGTAGCACTCCCAACTTTCGCCGCTTCCGCCAATAATTCCTTGATCGACCACTTCTCAAATTCCCAAAGCGGCGACAAGTCGCTGCACTCCAAATTAGTGATTCAGGGCAAACTCGGCGCTGTTTAAAAGCGCCCAGAGCAAGTCGCTTAACGCGCGGTGCGAATCGTCGCTGTTGCCGCCGCGCGCGACGTACTCGGCAAACTGCGTGCGCTCCTGCGGCGTCGGCGGACGCGAAAGCGTGGCGAGCATCAACACCTCCACCCGTTCTTCGTCGCTGAACAGCGGCACATCGAGCGCTGCCAGCAAACCGCCGCGCTCGATGTCGGTTGCTTCGGCGATGTCTGGGCCGTTCATCAGCGTCAACGCTTGCGGCACGCCGGACTGGTATTCCATTGACGAGCGCGACAGCGATTCCATTTTGGCGATAAACGCCAGCCGCTGCGGGTCGAACAATTGGCCGGTCGCCTGGCTTGGTGCGGATTCGACCATCGGCGGGCGAGCCAACGTGCGCTGCATACTATCGTAAAGCTGCTCGGCCGAGAGCGGTTTGACGGCCATGCGAGCGAACGACTCCGGCGGCACGTTATGCTCACTGTCCGATTGGCTGGAAAGTTGATAGGCCCGCGTGTTGGCCAGTGTGCGATAGAGTTCTCGGAGGTCGAATCCGGTCGCCACGAAGTATGCGGCCAATTCGTCGAGCAGTTGCGGATGCGTCGCCTCGTTGTGCGGTCCGAGATCATCCACCGGCTCCACCAGCCCACGGCCAAACAGTTGCGCCCACACGCGGTTCACCGCCGAACGGGCCAGATAAGGATTGTCGCGCGACGCCATCCAAATCGACAATTGCTCGCGCCGCGTGCCGCCGTCTTGCTCGCTGGCCGCCAGTCCGCCCGGATACTTTGGCGGCACGATCGTGTCCGTTTCAGGCAACCGCACTTCGCCGACATTCAAATCCACCAGCCGAATCATCTCCGGCCCGCGCTCCGGCCGCGGTTGCTCCAATCGCGCAAAAAACGCGGCGTAGCCCCAAAAGTCCCGCATCGTCCAGCGATCGAAGGGGTGGTTGTGGCACTGGGCACATTCGATTTGCAGTCCCAGAAAAATCCGTGCGGTGCTGGCCGCCAGCTTCTCCGGCTGCAATTCGAGCGACGTGTAATACAGAGCCGGCCCCGTTTGCCCGCCGCCAGTCGCGACCAGAAAATCCGCTACGATGCGATCGTAGCGCATGTTCTCCACGAATTGACGCCGCAGCCAATTCTGCACACCGATGGCGCTGTCTAATTGCTCGCCGCTGACGCCGCCCGGCAACATGACGTTGCGCCAGGTCGTGGCCAGGTGCGTGGCATGAGCCGGCGATTGCAGCAGCCGCTCGATCCAACGCGCCCGTTTGTCGTCGCACGGATCGGCCGAGAATCCTCGCACTTCGGAAACGCGCGGCACGACGCCCGTCAGATCCAAGGATGCCCGTCGCAAAAACTCGTGGTCCGTTGAATTGGGGGCGGGTCGCACATCGAGTTCCACCCACCGCTCGGCCAACAGTTCATCGATCCGCCGGATCATCGCCGCGCGACGCTGGTCGATGGCCGAATCATCGCCGGCCATCGAAGGAGTGACCGGCAGAATAAAACTCAGAACCGCGAGAATCGTTACGCTGCGTGACATAGCCGCTCATTCTACAACAAGCGATTCGTTTCTTCAAAAGGTGCCGTCGCGCGGTAGTGGCACAAATTGACGTAGCGGAAGTGGTGACACTTCCGAACTTTCACAAGTTCGGCTACGAAAGTCTACCACTTCGCGTTGCGCGCCGCGGATTGCGACGTATGGTTGTAAGTGGGGAGAGTGCACGCTCGCTTCGTTTTCGGAGGTCAGGTTCATGAACGACAAGTCGCCCGAGAGTCAATTGGCCGGCCAATCGACCCGCCTGTTGCGCCTGCGCATTCCGCTGATGGCGTTTCTGGCGTTGAATGCGGCACTCATCGTGTCCGTTCCCTTTGTTCGGTCCGACGCGTCGAACGACGGCGGCAAGCATCAGGTTGCCGTCGCGAAGCCCGCCGCTGTCCGTCCAGCCGCACCGCCCGACCGCGTTGTTAAGTCACCCGACAAGCCGCTCGTTCAGCCACCGCCGACGGTTGACATCGTGCCGCCGCAGACGAGCGAACTCGCACCGCCGCGCGTGGAGACGCCAACGCAACCGGCCGTCGAGCCGCCCAATCCAAATGAATTGCTGCGGCAGCAACAACGGGAGCGACAGGCCGCAGCGCGGCGTGAGATGTTAGCCTGGAGCCGCGTCGTGGCGGAACAAGCTGCAGATTCCACCGTCAGCGCCGCGCTCGATGCGCCGCGCGCTTTGTCCAAACTCTTGGCCGACGGCACTGCGAAGTTCGTTCAGCTTGCGGCCACCGCTCGCAACCATCCCGACGTCACAATCGCTCACAACAATCCCGATCCGACGTCGACCATAAAATCCGCGGTGCCAAGCGTCGAAATCCCCGCTGAGCCGGACGGTCTGGTCGTCGTCAATCCTTCAGAGTCGGGCGGCGAAGTGTACTTTCTGGCCAACGGCACGGTTTACCATCTGCAGCCCGGCCAGTCTCAGTCGTTCACCCACGGTGGCCCATGGCTGATTCATTTTCACCGGGGTGATAGTTTTGGAAACGCCACGTATCAGGTCAGCCGTGGCAAGTTCACGTTCCACGTCACACCGCGTGGCTGGGAGTTATCGCAAGTCTCCGCATCTAAGTCTTGATGAAGTCGCTCAGCCGCAACATCGGACGCGAGATCACCGGGGCGATAAAGATGCTGCGTTCGACTTCTAGCGGAATTGTGACTTTCTTGGGCACGGCGTTCTGAGGCGGCATGATGACCGCGGGCATCGGAGATTTGTCCTGCTGCGGCTGTGGCGACGCCGGTTCGACGTGCACCGGTGGATTTGTCACATCGGACCCGTACGCCCCATCGCTCGATCGCACCGCGTGCGTGTAGCTGCTCGTACGGCACGGGACACAAGAACCAGTAGAACCGCCCCCGCAGGCTTTCGTGCCATGCGTATCTGAGCAGAGTACAAATGAGAACAGGCTCAGAAGATCCAAGGGATGGCTCGTTGTGCAGTTCCCGCACTGGCATTTGCTGGAATTACAACGATTACACGAGGCCGTCCCGTGCTGTGACGATTGGTCGCAGCCCGTGACCTGAGTGCCAGCCATGGACGAGGCGTGCGGCACGGAGCAGGAACGCGATGACGGAAAACCGAACCCTGTGCCGCAATTTCCGGACGTGCAATAGTCCCCCCAAAGTTGGCTGGCAGGATGGCGGTACCAAAGCTGGTGCGCTGGGGTTAGTGCGGACGAGTATCCGGCGGAAACGGCAACGGGTGATGCGGAGACGGCCGCGGGTGCCGACGGCGTTTGCGCACCGGCCAACTGCATTGGCAAAGCCGCCAGTACCATCAAGACCGTGAAAGGCCGCATCATGCTCATTCCGTCACACCTATCCCTGGCAAGTCGATCAAATCCGCTGTGGGCAGCACATCCCGACAGTTGGGAAATCGTCGCGAAGCCGGCACAACGTTGAGGATTGAAACGCTGCAACGTTTAACCACTACGTCGGTTTCGGCAAGTACATTGCCGATGAACGGCGTTTATGTTCGCATCGTTACGAGCGCCATTTTTGGCGCGTAATGGCCGTCTCAATCCGTACCAGCGGACAGACCAGATCGCGCGCGACGTGAAGCCTGCAAAGATGTTACGCTCGTGTCGTTTCGTGGGCTACGACATGCGTGCCGGACGGAACTCGTCATTGGTCGTCGAGCGCTGCGGCGACTCGCGCACGGCTGCCGATTTTTGCGAAAGTTCTCGCGCCGATGCGAGGTATTGCCACGTCCAGAACGTGGCCAGAAGCAACATTACGATGGCGCCCGTGTACGACCAGCCACCGACCTTCGTCGTCATTGCAACCAGCGCGATCGAACTGACGATCGCAACCGCGATCGTCGCCAGCTTGCTGTGCATCGCTTGAATCAGCCGTTTGCATGAATGCGTTTCCAACGCGCCTTGCGCGCTGAGCATGGCCACTTCACGCATGGCGGACAGTCCGCTGCGGTCTTCGGGCGCCGCCGCCGGTTGCCGATTCGGAGCCGGCTTCTTTTCCGTCGATCGGTTGCCGCTGGATGGCGACACGGCAGCCGCGCCGGCGAGAGATTTGGAACCGCTCGCTTCGGCCGAACTTGCCGAGGTGGCTGCGGAGTTTGCGGAAGTCGGCTCACTGGAGCTAACGCCATAGCGTTTCAGCAACGCCGACATGTAGTCTTCGACGGACTCGTCGTCGTGTGCGACCTTGTCCTCTTCGGCCTTGACCGAATCGAGCAGCGAAGAAGTGGCTGTCAGATTATCGAGGACGGCATCCGATTCACTTGCCGATTCCGCGCCAGTGGGCGTGCCCGTTGGGAATTTCTCCGCTGCCTGTTCTGCCGGCGAACGAATCATCGTCATCCTCCTATTCCGAAGAATCTGTACGTTCCAAACGCCGCGACTAGTGTCCAATCACCAGCGGCGCGCATGGTCGCCACCGTTATTTAGGTTACGGATCGCGCAAAGTCAAAGACTCTGGAGAACGCCGCGGGAAACCGTACCTCGTTCGCCGATTACCGGGCCAGCGGCCGGCTCATGGGATTCGATGTCGCCGGCAGTTCATCGGCGCTTCCATTGCCGGCCGGTGAGCGGCGGTGGGTTAGAAACACGGAAAGGCAGCCGAAGTGATTAGTCGTAAGTTTGTCGATCAGTTCGCGGCCAGGCTGCGCATAGCGGTCGGGGGCGAGTTGCATCGCGACATGCGCATGCTGGTAAGCTTTGGTTGCCTGTTGCCCGTCTTCGTAGAACTGGGCCAGCAGAAAGTGCACATCGGCCGTGGGAGCCATCTCCAGCGCCTGCAAATAGGCTGCTTCGGCCTCGTGGTGCCGCCTCAGTTTGCGATTCGCATAGGCCATGCCTTTGACCGCTTGCAGTCGGGCGGGCAGCGTCTCTTGCAAATCAGCATACGGAACCAGGCTATCACGCGCGAGTTCGTACCAGGCGAGGCAAGTGTGCCAATCTTCCCGCGACTCGTACGCCGTACCCAGCAGCAAACAGGCGACGGGGTGCGCGGGCTGTGTATCTACCAGCGGCTGCAAGGCGGCGGCGGCTTGGTCGACCTGACCCAAAATCGCCAGACGCCGCGCCCGCTCGAGCCGCTCGTCGGCCGAACTTCCGGCCAGCAATGGGCGGCTGACTTCGTCTTCAATCTGTCGCACGCGCTTGTCCAACTCATCAGATACTTGTTCAAGAGGTCGTGAGTCGACTTGTGAATCCGGTGACAGGGCTTGCAACTGGTGAGCCAACCGACGGGCGTGGCCTAGACGATACTGAGCGATCGACTCGGAAAGCCGCTCGCGAAAGTAGCCGCAACGTGAATCCAGGTAGGCCAGCGGCACGAGCGCCGCGAAGATCAGACCGGCCAGCGCGGCCGGCCAAATCGATTTCAAGTTGCTTGGCGCTGGCGACCGCGACCGCCAAAAGACGACCGACTGAATTAGCACGCTGGCCGCCGTCGCCACGATCAGCGCCAAGCCAAACCGCGCAATTGGTCCCGCCAGTAGTGATGTGTGAGCGGCTTCTGCACTTCGCCACGTGCTTGTCGCCAACCATAGCGCCGTAGAAAACATTGCCAATGCAACCGGCACGCCCACGAAAAAGTTTACGTACTTGCGAGCGGCCGTTGCCAGCCACTGCCCCAACGGCAGCGCGCACAGAAAATAGGCCGCCGCAACGTCCGGCCAGACG